>CAIRNL010000848.1 GCA_903879975.1 uncultured Chloroflexota bacterium
CAACGTGCTACGCCAGCGCTGCCCTGGCTGGCAGGCAACGATCCTCAGCAGCGATCGCCACCTGCTCATGCAGACCGGGCTGAGCCTAGATGCAAGCGCCACCTTCGTCAACGGCGGCATCAGCGTGACGGCCGGGCGAGCACGCGTGCCAGGGGCGTTTCCGGATGTATAAATCCCCCATCGTCCAACAAGATCCTATCATCGGCCTCGGTGGCATTTCACTGTGCTAGAATATCGGGGTAGGTACGCTGCGAGCGTGTTGCGCTGGGGATAAACATCTTTGGCGCGGGGCGGTGCAAGCAGAAAAAGAGCCAGGCGATCGGCAATCGTAGGGAGCAGCGTGTGAATATCAAGACCGTGATCTGGGATATGGACGGAACCATCGCCGACTCGGCAGCGTTGCACTTCCACGCATGGCAGGTCACCATGCGGCGTTACGGAATCGACTACCCGTACCAATTATTCCTGGACAGCTTCGGGCGCAACAATGCTGAAATCCTTTCCGAACAGTTGCACGATCCCGATGCTGCTACCATTACAGCAATCTCCCTGGAGAAGGAAGCGACGTACCGGTCGCTGGTGACGCCGGAGACGCTACGACCCAACCCGGGGGTGCTCGACCTGTTGGGCAGTTTGCGACACGCTGGGATCACCCAGATCGTCGGGTCGTCAGGGCCGATGGCCAATATTGCTGCGATGGTACGGGCGATGGACATCGGCGATTATTTCCTGGCGCTGGTCACGGGCACACACCTGCCCAAAGGCAAACCCGACCCTGCCATCTTCCTGCGCTGCGCAGCAGTGGCAGGCGTTGCACCGAGCGACTGTCTCGTCATCGAGGACAGCATTCATGGCATTGAAGCAGCGCAGCGCGCTGGCATGTGCAGTGTGGCAGTTGGCACCCTAGCTGCCAGCGTTGCGCTGCATCCTTATCGGCTGGAAAGTGGCGCCGGCGCCAGCGTAGGCATCGCCGATCTGTCGACAGTAGAGAGTACAGCCGATCTGCTGGCACACTTTGAGGGAAAGCCGACAATGTCGGCATAGACCACAGGACAGGAGCGTGTTACAGGTATGAACATGATGCCGTTCAAACGCAAATTTGACGTCACCCACCAGTCAGTGTGCTCAATGACTCGAGACGGCAGAATACTCACCCTGCGTCTGATCCATCCAGCGGACGCCCCCCTGCTGGAAGAATTGTTCTATCGGCTGTCACCTGAGTCGCGCTGGCGCCGTTTCCACGGGCTGACCGACGGGATTCCCCCAGAGCGCATTACCGAGCAGGCCTGCATCATGACAAATGTCGACAACCGCACGATGGAGGGTGCTGTAGTGGCTGTAGTTCGGGAGGGAGAGCGCGAGCACATCATCGGCGTAGTGCGGCTGGCGCGGCCGCCAGGCCAGCCGGATGCAGCAGAAGCCGAGGCGGCAGTCGTCGTGCTGGACGAATATCAGAGGCAAGGCGTGGGCAGTGAGCTCCTGCAACGTATGTTGCAACTGGCACGGCAGATGCGTGTCAGGCGCATCTTGGCCGTTTTCCAACCGGACAACAGCGACGCCATCCGCCTTTTCCGCGCGCTCGGCCTGCCGAACCGTTTAGAAATATCCCGTGGTCTTGCGAAGATGTATACGGAGTTGTCGGAATAAAAAGTGCCTGGCACCGTGCCCATTGCGGCACGGTGCCAGGCGCCTATAGACTCAGATGGCAGCAGCTTCAGGCGCTTGACGGCGTGAGGGGCGACTGAAGCGCTACGGTCGACCTGCGCTAGACTGCATTGCGATAGGCATAGGTGCGTCGGTAGCCGTAGTCAGTGCTGAAGCTACCGAAGGCTTTTCTGCCAGCCTTGGAGATCGGATAGCGGCCCAGTGAGCGTAGGCCGCGTCGAGCGATCTGCGTCGGGCTATAGATCTTGCGGCAGAGCCAGTCGTAGGCGCCGCGCAGTTCATCGGGTGTGAAGTTCTTGGGCACGAAGGTAACGTGTGCGGTATCGTAGTGACTCCACGGCACGTCGAGCAGGCGATTCTCA
>CAIRNL010000849.1 GCA_903879975.1 uncultured Chloroflexota bacterium
CAGATTTGCTGCCTGGTAGCCCCAGAACATGCGGCCGCCTTCGAAGGCCATGCGTGCCAGGTCGCTGCCGTCCACGACACGCTGGCCGAAGGCGACAAAGGGGCTGGGTGCCAGCACGCTGGCAAGCACAGCCAGCAGCGCCCCGGTGCCCGTGAGGGCAAACAGCGCGGCCAGCCAACTCTCCACACGCCGTGCCGGTGCAAGCCTGGCCGCCCAGCCAAGCAGCACATTGAATCCGATGGCGCCCAGTACAGCCCCACTCAATGTGAAGGGAAAAACCCAGCGGAATGGGCTGTGCAGCTGGCTCCAGCCGGGCAAGCCGTAGTAGAGCAGCGCGTAGAGCGGTGTCCCAAAGGCGAAGAGGAGCGAAAGCAATGCCAGTGCGGCAAAGAACCAGATGGGCAAGGTCGAGGGGCAAGGGAGCGGAGTGGACACGACGGCAGATGCGCTCGCTGGGCGTCGGGGGCGATTTTCCTGATCCCGATCTCTGCGCCCTCTTGTCTGCCACACAGCGCGGACTGCCGTGATCAGCGCAATGGCTGCCAGCAGCCACGTTGCCAGCCCGAGATAGTTGCCGCCCTCGACGTAGTTCTTGATGCCCCAGAAAATCGTGTGGTTCGGCTCGCCCAGGGCGTTGACCGTGGCGGGCGTCCACACCCGATCCCAGAGATCAAACCACTGGTGGTGGCTGGGGTTGCCGAAGAGATTGGGCAGGAGAAAGGTCAGCATGTGGCGGCTGGGCCAGGCCCACCCCAGCACCTCTTGGAGCGAGGCCGATCCCTCGCGAAAATTGAGTGGCAGCAACTCCAACAGCGGGATCAGCTGTGCAGCGCCCAGCGCCACACCGGCAACCGCCATCGCCAGCAGCCAGCCAGCCAGTTTCAAGAGGCGGAGGGAGGACGACGGCTGCCGGGCACTGCGCCGAACGGTGAAATAGGCTGCCATCAGCCGGACGAAGGCGTAGGCGCCCGCGACGAGGAGTGTGTAATAAATCAGCTCTGGGTGGCCGGCCAGCACGACGAGACCCACGACGAGCGCCCCCGCCGCCACGTATGGGATTGGCTGGAAGCTGCGATTGCCCTTCTCTTCCTGCTTGCGCACGATGAACTCAATGACAGCCAATACCAGCGGCAGCCACGGCACTGCAGCGACGAACATGGTGAAAACCACGCTCACGATCAGGAAGCCGCTGAACATATAGACGACTGCGCCGAAGAGGGCGGCCAGCATGTGCAGCCGCAGCACACGGCCAAAGACATACATGGACGCGCCAGCGAGGGCGACCTGCAGCGCCGTGAACCACCCGTATGCTACTTCCAGGGGCAGCCCATAGAATAGGATATTCAGCGGATAGAAAGTGCTCGCCTGCCCACCGGCCAGAAACGGGATGCCGGTGAAGCTCTGGGGATTCCACAACGGGACTTCGCCCACGGCCAGTGCCTCGCGGATGTGCAGCTTCCAGACTGCGTTTTGCAGCACCAGGTCAGAGAGCAACTGGTTGTGCGGAACGAGTCCCGGCTGCAACGACTGCCAGGGTTCAAAGGTGTAGAGGTTATCGTAGGGTAGCAGGCTGGCACGGGTGAGGCCAGGCACCAGTACCGGCGCAAACCACAGCAGTGCCAGCAGCAAGATCAGCAGCAAGGCCAACAGGTCGGCTCGAAAACGATGAAATCGTACCATAAGAAGAGGGCATCGAGCCTGCCGGCTCAGCCGTGCTTGCCGGCGTTGATCTGCGCCGGAGCAGCGATAGACGGTGACGGCCGGCTTTGCAGGTGGCGATAGCGCCAGCGAATCTGCCACGTCCGCCAGACCGATTCCCACTTGACCGGCACATCGAGTTTACTCTGACCGATGCGCCGGTCCTCGAAATGAATGGGGATCTCGATCAGACGGAAGCCCAGACGCTCACACAGATAGGCCATCTCGACCTG
>CAIRNL010000850.1 GCA_903879975.1 uncultured Chloroflexota bacterium
ACGGGCGCACTCTCTACCCATAGCCCAGGATAACGTTGGTTGGGTGCTGCCCCATCGCTTCCCTCCGGCTGTTCGGCGCGCGGCTTGACGCGGAATCGGTAGGTGACGCCGTAGCAGCGCGCCGCAAAGTCGAGTGAGCCGTCCCCTTCTATGTCGCTTGCCATCGGCTGCCAGACATTGCTCTCGCTGTTCCAGGACTCCAGGTCGAAGAGCAGGCGGTGCGTGCTGTTGGGAATCTGCGGAATGTCGGGTCCCAGGCTGCCCTGCCAGGCGATCGTGATGGTCGGCGGCGCCGGACTGGCCAACTGGCTCACAGCTGTGAGGGTAGCCGTCGGCGCACGCAGGATGCTCAAGGCGTCGATGAAGCCGTGGTTGCCGTGCCAGCGGAAAGGGCTGTTGATACGGGCAAAGACGGTGAGGGTCAGCGCCTGGGCTGCAGAGGCTGTGCGCAGGTTCTGCCAGCCGACGCGCGTGCGGCCGTCTGCTTCCACGAAGTTGCGCCGGTTCTCCACCCATTCTACGCTGGGTGCGTTGGGGTCGGTGCCGCCGGTCGGGTCGATGCCGAGCAGTTTGGCCATGTAGTAGCCCTCAGGACAGTCATTTGGATCGCTGAAGCTGCCGCCACACAGCGTGAGCATCCAGCCGCTCAGGCTGTACGCTGTGCCGCGGATGGCAGGAATCTGCTGCACGAGGGTGACGTCGAAGGGCTTGCCTGGGTCTGCGCTCCATTCGATATCGAGCGCCTGAATCAGTACGCTGTCTTCCCCTGCAATGCGTTCGACGTGGGCGCTGCCATCACAGCTCCCGGCAAAGTAGATGCGTGCACTGTCGACGACGGGCATCTTGCCCACTGCGGTGATTTCCCATCCGTTGGGGATATGGTTGGGGCGATCGATGTAGAAGTCATCGGGGATGTCGCCGTCGCGATAGCCCGTCTCCTTGCACTCGAAATCACCTGCGTGCAGCTGCTCTGACGGAATGGTTTGCTGTCGGTCAGGAGCTGCGGAGGATGTTTCCTGCGCCAGTGCGCCCTGGCCAAGTGTGAGCAGAAAGAACGCAATCAGGAGCGGCGTACAGAAGCGGCAAGCGGCAAAGTTCACGATTCCTCCTTGCGCGAGCGCATGGGGGTAGAGAGGCTGCAGAGGGGGCGGGCATGTGCAGAGAGCCCGTCTGCGCAAATCGGTGTCATCTGCGGCCCATCCCCTCCAGCCAGGCCACCATGCTGAAGAGGCCGCAACGGCCGCGTTCGGCGCGGTGGCTGAAAAACTCGGCCGTGTTGCGCGCAGTGTCAATGCCGGCCACCTCGATGTGCTGCGGGGGGACGCCGGCTGCAACGAACCACTGCACGTTGGCCTGCCACAGGTCAAAGAAGGGATTGGCGTCTGTGCCGTTCGTGTAGTCAAGTGTCGCCTGGGCATTGGGCAGGTGCAGGGTGGCCAAGGCGACGACTTCTGGCCCGACCTCGTAGCTCTGCGGGCCGATGCTGGGGCCGATGCACACTCGCACCAGGGCGGGCTCCGTATCGTACGCAGCTTGCATCGCCCAAAGGGTGGCGCTGGCTGCGCCGTTGACTGTGCCGCGCCATCCGGCATGGCAGATGCCCAACACGTGGTGTGCCGGATCGTAAATGAGCAGCGGCACGCAGTCGGCAAAGACGAGGCTCAGGGGCAGGCCGGGCGTATCGGTGATGAGGCCGTCGCTGCCGTCCATCACCTGGCCGGCGTTTGTGCCGTCCACCTTGGCGATGCCGGTGCCGTGTACTTGCCGGCAGTGTACGAAGGTGGCAGGGTCCTGGCCCAGCGCTCCGGCCAGGCGCTGCCAGTTCTCGCACACCCGCTCCGGCGTGTCGCCGCGCAGCACGCTGAAATTGAGGCTGCGCCACGGCTCCGGGCTTACGCCACCGTGCCGTGTCGAGACGTGGGCGCGCACCGGGTGACCGGCAAGTGTGTCGAAGGTGTAGGTAACGACGCTATTGGCGTGGATGATGCGTTGCATGGCTGGATGACAAGATGACAGGATGATAGGATGACAGGGTGACAGGATGAATTGACCGTCGACCACCGATGCTCCCTCATCCTGCCATCCCCTCATCTTGTTCCTCTCCGCTACTCCGGATTGATTGGGAAGAGGAAGGCGTCGCCTGCCTCGACGGTCAGTTCGCCGTTGGTGCTGCTCCAGGGCGGCGGTGCATCCAGTGTGTAGGTATAGCGGCCGGGGACAAAGCACTTTTCTACCTCGCCGTTGGCCGCGATCTGGAAGGTTTCGCCTTTGCCGCTGTCGCGGTTGGTGAAGGTGATCGTCAGTTCAGTGCCGATGCCGTTCTGGAACAGGTAGCAACCCTCAGTGGCGCTGCTGCCGCTCGTCTGTCCACCCCCCGAACTGCCTCCCTGACTGCCCCCTGAACTGTCTCCCTGATTGTTGCCAGCCGGCGCACTGGGTGCTTCAACTGCGGGGATGTCAGCACAGCGTGCGTCGAGTGTCACATACTGGCTGCTGCCGGAGACCCAGCCCTCCAGTTCATCTGACGTGACGATCTGGAGCCAGCCGCAGTTGTTGACCTGGCCGGTGACGATCAGCGCGTCGCCGCGCGCCACCGCGCCGACGCGGTTGAAGTTGGTGCCCGGCCCGCTGCGCACGTTCAGCCGATCGGCCACCACGATCGCCGTGGGGTTACTCAGCAACGCCTCCTGCTCTGCAGCCTGGGCTGATTGCACCGTTCCGGCAATACCGAGGCTGTTGACCAGTTCGCCGAAGATGGCAGTGTCTTCTTCGGTCGGGAGCAGCGTGTAGAGCAGAATGAGGGGCGACGACTCGCCCACAGGGTTGGCGGCCAGCACGACAAAGGTGCTGCCCTCGACGTCGCCACAGTCCAGCCATATGTCATAGTCGCCGTCCAGCGCATCAGTCGCATAGTCGTAGCGATCGTCGTAGGTGCAGTTGTCGCTGAATTCGAAGACATCGAGCACCTCGTTGGGCGTGAATGTAGCGGCGACCTCTTCTGACACGCCGATGAAAACGCCCGGCGTCTCCCATGTGTCGTTGAATTCCTGCACGTCGGGCGCCACGCTGAGCGAGATGCCGATGGGGCCGTCGCCCAGCTCCCAATCTGCACTGACGACGTCGCCCCAACTTTCCGGAACGCGCACGCTGATCGTCTCACTGTCGTCGGTGACGGTGGTGTAGAGCGGGCCTGGCTCGTCGGGCGCAGTGCCCTCCGCGCTGCCAGCCGGCAGCGTACTGGCCAGGTCGGCGTCGAGGTAGAAGCTGTCGAGGAAAGTGTTGAATGCTTCCACATCGGCATCCCCGACGACGAGATGGTCGAGGAAAATTGCTTGGTCGATGGGGTCGCTTTGCGCCATGAGCAGGACATAGGAGGTGTCGGTGCCATCGCACTCGTTGTAGACGTCATACACCACGTTGTAGGTGATGCCAAAGGCCTCGTGCTCGTAGGTGTAGCGATCGTCGAACGTACAGGTCTCGGCCAGGCTGTCGTCGGTGAGCATTTCGTCAGGGTCGAGCTCCTCGGTCAGCCCGCTGCTGCTCTTGATGATCATGCCGGGCGTCGTCCACGTATTGCGGAAGTCGTCGATGTTGGGTGCAGCGGTGACGATGAAGCCGAGCGGCTCACCGTCGCTGTTCTGCCACTCTGTTGATTCGATTTCGCTGTACTCTTCCGGAATCAGCGCCGAGATGGCGACATTCTCCAGCGCTGTGTAGGAATAGATCAGATCGCTCGTGTCCACCAGGTCAAAGAGAGGGCTGCTGTCGGTGGTCGTCGGCTCAGGCGCTGGTTCGTCACCGCTCGGCGGCGTGACGATCAGCGAATCGAGCAGCGTATCCCATGCATTGAAGTCGCGCTGCTCGCCGCCATAGAGTTCGATCAGCACATAGTAGGCCTGGCTTTCGGTCGGTTCCAGGGCAATGATGGCGCCTGAAGTGGTGGTGTCAGCGCACGCATCCCAGATTTGGAAGTAGCCGGAGAGGTCACCCAATTCGAGGGTGTCGCGTTCGCCCTTGGTGCATGACTCGTCCAGTGTGTAGGTGTCGACCAATTCTTCGACTGTCATCTCCTGGGGCAGCGATTCAGAGTAGCGCAGGATTGCGCCCGGAATCCCCCAATTGTCGAAGAAATTGGCGAGATCGGACGAAATGTCGAAGCGGGTGCCGACGGTGTTGTCGTCGTAGACCCACTCACCGTCAGCGACATCGCTCCATTCCGCCGGCGCGTTGAAGGTGAAGATCTCCTGGCCATCGGTTATTTTGACAAATTCAGCATAGCTCTCGCCGCTGCCAGTCGCAGCGACGTCGGCGCCGGTATCTTGCTGCTGGGCTTCTTCGCTGCCGGTCTGCTCGGCCAGGGATACGCTCTGCGCCAACGGCCGGCCGTTGAACTGGCCTTCCAGCACCTCGTCTGTCTCCAGGCGCAACACCTCCACGGCCATGACGTCGTCAGCGTTGTGGCTGCGCAGAATCTCGCAGTAGGTGGACATCGTGCCGTCCTCGCCGACGGGCAGGCTTTCCAGCGAGAGAATGATGTCGCCCGCTGCCAGACCCACGGCATCGGCGGGTGATCCCGATGCCACCGACGATACCCAGATGCCCGAGAACTGGCCGTCATCGCTCAGGATGGCGCGGCCGTTTACGCCGATGGAGTCAACATCGTTGCCGGCCAGCAACTGCTCCACGACACGGGCTGCCTCGTTGTAGCCGATGGCAAAGAATTGGTTGACGTTGCGGTCGCTCGCATAGTTGACACCCACGACCTGGCCGTTCGCCGCAACCAGCGGTCCGCCCGAATTGCCAGGGTTGATGTCCGCATCGTGCTGGATGACGCCATCTACAGAGGCCCAGTCTGTCTCCCCGTCCGCGCTCGACTTGGCGACGATGCCGCGCGTCAGCGTGTACTCGGGGTCACCCAGCGGGAACCCAGCGGCATAGACGTCGAGCCCGACCTTGATCGGATCTTCGTACCAGGCCAGAAAGGGATAGCCGTCGCCTTGCAGGTCGATGACGGCCAGGTCCGCGCACTCAGAGACGCCGAGCACGCGCGCGTTGACAGGCTCATCCTGCCCTTCCAGATAGACCCGGTAGAACGCGGCGCCCGTCACGACGTGGTTGTTCGTCACGACGTGACCTTCTTCGTCGATGATAAAGCCGCTGCCTGACCCGGCTTCCGTTAACATCCCTTCTGTCGGATCCTTAAAGACGCCTACCGCCTCGATGCGCACGACGGCCTGTTGGACATTTTCGAGATTGTCGATCGGGACGGGTGAATCAGCGTTTCCGGCGCGCTGCTCGGCAGGGGCCGGCATGGCGGCCAGAGCCGTCATTGGCAGCAGCAGGACAACGCACATCGTGCAGAGTACAGCCAATCTTCTGAACTGCCAGATACCCAGAGTGCGCATGATGGCTCCTTTTCTGATCGTCGCTGGACGGGGGATTGGTGACAAAAACACGAGGATACATCTCTATCTTAGCGAAACGGGGGCGTTGTGACAAGTGGCAATTTTCGATTTTTCCATCTAGCTTACAATTTCCTGAGTTATTCTCTCTGTCAGGTCGCCAAAATTGCCTGCGACATGGCGCTGGTTCTACTGCCGGCGGCTACTTTCGTATGAGGGGAGACAACGGCCGGCAAGAGTGGCGCCGCCAGAGCGCTCTGCGTGGACGAGTGTGCTGCTGGGTTGGCTTCTGGTAGGGTGCAGGGCAGCGGCACCCTACCAGAAGCCGACGCCATCCTGAACGTTACCCGTGCTTGGGCAGTGCCTCCAGCGGCTGCGGGCGCTGGCCGAAGGTGGAATAGGCGCG
>CAIRNL010000851.1 GCA_903879975.1 uncultured Chloroflexota bacterium
AATATCGTGTTGCTGCTCGTGGGCGCAGGCCTTGCGTGGATAGCAGGCCGCATCGCCGAGGAACGCGAACGTGCAGCTGTGGGTGTGGCGATGGATTGATCTGGGTGCGAACGGCTGCTTTCACTATGTGTTGATTTTGCGTCCATATCCGTTTGTGACGAACAAGCTGTCCAACTACCGCTCGCCAGGGCAGCCATTCACGCCTGACTCGTGACGCCTGACTCGTGACGCGATGAGCAGCCATTCTAGCGACCAGTAAAAACCCGGTACGATCCATCCATATCAGAGATGCATTTTCGTCAATAATTCTACCACTTGTACGGAATAGCATGTATGATACGTGGTGCCAGATCGGGCTGCGTCTCCCTCCAATCGTTGACATGTCCCCGGCGTCAGGCAAGAGCACTCATTCGATCATGATGTGTGTGTCCAGTGCCGGGGATGCAAGGAGCGCCCCTACGTGGAATTGCACCCGATGGAACGAAGTGCACGGGTCGACGCCTCGATGAACAGCTGGATGCACTCCCTGGATGGCTACGATGAGGGGAGGGTTTACAGGTGCGGGAGATGGATGGCACGGTTTGTATCGTAGGTGGAGGTAGTCACCCGCTTTGAAAGGACAGAAAGATGGAATACACCCGACTGGGTTCGACCGGGATGAAGGTCTCGCGTATCTGTCTCGGCTGCATGGGCTTTGGCGATGCCGAGCACTGGATACACAAGTGGGTGCTCGACGAGGAAAGCAGCCGGCCGGTGATCCAGCACGCGCTGGAACTGGGGATCAACTTTTTTGACACAGCCAACGTCTACTCGATCGGCGTCAGCGAAGAGATCCTTGGCCGCGCAATCAAGGAGTTTGCCCGGCGCCACGAGGTCGTCATCGCCACCAAGGTCTTTGGTGTCATGCGCGCCGGTCCCAACGGCGGCGGTCTCTCGCGCAAGGCCATCCTCAGCGAGATCGACCACAGCCTCAGGCGGCTGGGCACCGACTACGTCGACCTCTACCAGATCCACCGCTGGGACTCCGAGACGCCCATCGCCGAAACGATGGAGGCACTGCACGACGTGGTCAAGGCCGGCAAGGCGCGCTACATCGGCGCCTCAGCCATGTGGGCGTGGCAGTTTCAGAAGACGCTGTACGTCGCCGAGCAGCATGGCTGGACCCGCTTCGTCTCCATGCAGGATCACCTGAACCTCATCTACCGCGAGGAGGAGCGCGAGATGCTGCCCCTCTGTCGTGCCGAAGGGATCGGCGTGATCCCGTACAGCCCGCTTGCCGCCGGTCGCCTGACGCGCGACTGGACGGCGGACAGCTCGCTGCGCGCCCAGACCGACCAGGTTGCGATCGGCAAGTATGACGCAACGGCCGACACCGACCGCCAGATTGTCGTGCGGGTCGCCGAATTGGCCGAAAAGCACGGCGTGGCACGCTCGCAGATCGCGCTGGCCTGGCTGCTGCAGAAGGAGCCGGTCACCGCGCCCATTATCGGCGCGACGAAGCTCTCACACCTGGACGATGCCGTTGGCGCGCTGGCGGTCAAGCTGACGCAGGACGAGGTCGCCTACCTGGAAACGCCGTACGTGCCGCACCGGATTGTGGGGCATCAGTGAGGACGAGCAGGAACCACGATGGACCCCCAAGTCATTCCCCAGATAGGCGTTGTGCGCCATGTCAGACAGGGGAACGCCATAGCGCCACTTTGCAGCGTGCGCCACGAAGTGGGTGGCGTCAGCCGGGTACGGGTGAACGCTAGCAGAGCGCACCCGTACCCGCTGTGGTGATTGTCGCCATCTTAAGCCGGTGCAACCTCGACCGCACAGAAATAGTGCGTGCGTTGTTCTACTATCTGCTTGGCTCCTACCAGTGCGAACACGCTGGTCAGCGGCAAGTTCTGCGATGAGTTGCCGACCATCACGTGTACCGTGGCTGGCTCAACGGCCAGTTGCATGGTGTCGTCGTAGTAGGCGAGTTGCTCGGCGGGCAGCGTGAAGGTGACGCGCACGCGCTCGCCAGGCGCAAGATGGATGCGCCGAAAGCCGCGTAGTTCCTTGACTGGCCGCGTCACGCTGGCGCCCTCCGTGCGCGTGTAGAGTTGCATGACCTCGTCACCGGCGATCGCGCCGGTGTTCGTCACCTCGAGTGAAACCTGTACTGCATCGTAGGTGACGATCCTGTCGGGTGTCACCGTCAGGTTCTCAAAGGCAAATTGCGTGTAGCTCAGCCCAAAGCCGAAGGGGAAGAGCGGCTCATTGCTTTCGTCGGTGTACGGTCCGTAGAAGAACGAGCGCATGCCCGACGGCCTGCGGGCGTAGTAGACGGGTACCTGGCCGGCGTGGCGTGGAAAGGTCATGGGTAGCTTCCCGCTCGGGTTGACCTCGCCAAAGAGCACCTCGGCCAGAGCGGGCGCACCCTCAGCGCCGGGCAGCCACGCTTGGAGCACGGCCGGCACGGCGGCGACAAGGTCCGGGATGGCGTAAGGTCGGCCGCTCACGATCACCACCACCACGGGCGTGCCGGTGGCGACGATCGCCTCAACGAGCGCCTGCTGTACGCCAGGCAGTGCTAGGTGGGCGCTGTCGCGGAATTCGCCTGTCGTACATTCCGGCGTGAGGCCAGCCTTGTCGCCGACCACGACCACTGCCACTTCGCCCTGGCGCGCAGCGTCCACAGCCGCAGCAAAGCCCTCGGTCGATGTCGAGTTCACGGCGCAGCCTCTGGCATAGTGGACTTTCGTCTGCGCTGAAACCAGTTGGCGAATGCCGTCGACCACGCTGATCATGTCGGCGTACTCGTCGACCCGCTGGAGTGACTCCGGCAAGGGGTGCTCGGAGAAGCCCAATTCCTTGAACGTGAGCAGCGTCTCGATGTGCGCCGGATAGGAGTAGTCGCCCAGCAGGTTGCGCGTGTCGTCTGCGTTGGGGCCGATGACAGCGATAGCGGAGAGAGTTTTGGGCAACGGCAGTAGCGCGCCCTCGTTCTTGAGCAGCACGAGCGACTTCCGGGCGATCTCTCGCGCCGTGGCTCGTTGCTCCACCGTGTTGAAGACCTCCAGCACCTTGTCCGGGACGACGTACGGTTGTTCGAAGAGACCGAAGGCAAATTTGGCTGCCAGCATGCGCTGCACGGAGCGGTCGATCAGCGCCACAGCAATCTCGCCGGCCTCGACCGCATTCGCTAACTCTGCACCGTAGGCGTCGATGCTGGGCAACTCGACATCCATCCCCGCTTCCAGGGCAAGCTGCGCAGCATGTGCCTTGTCACGCGCCAGGTGATGGTAGGTCTCTAACTGGTGGATCGCCATGTAGTCGGAGACGACCAGCCCATCAAAATCCCATTCCTTGCGCAGAATATCCGTCATCAGCGCGTAGGAACTGCTGCACGGCTGACCGTCCATCTCGTGATAGGCCGGCATGATGGAGGCTAGCCTGGCCACACGCACAGCGACTTCGAAGGGCGCCAGATAGACCTCGCGCAGCTCGCGCGGCATGATACGCGCCGGCGCCCAGTTGAGCCCACCATCCGAGGCACTGTAGCCCACAAAGTGCTTGCCGGTGGCCATGACCCCGTCGCTCCAGTTTTCTCCTTGTAGTCCGTGGATGTAGGCGGCGCCCATGACGGAGGTGAGATAGGGGTCCTCGCCAAACGTCTCTTCCGTGCGGCCCCAGCGCGGATCGCGGGCAATGTCGAGCACGGGCGCCAGTCCATGGTGAACACCCACTGCGCGCATCTGCCGGCGAATGATCTGGGTCATTGCCCCGACCAACTCCGGCTCCCATGTGCTGGCGATGCCAATGATTTGTGGGAAGTTGGTGGCGCCATTGGCCAAAAAGCCGCTGCAGCATTCGTCGTGGATCAGCGCTGGAATACCCAGCCGGGTCTCCTCCACCAGAAACTTCTGAATGGCATTGGCCAGCGTTGCCGTTGCCACTGGGCCGAGGCTGCTGCCGCCGGCCAGACGTGTCACCTGACCCAGGCCATTGCCCATACGCGTTTGTGCCCAGGCGCGGTTCAACCCCTGCTCGTCGGCAATTTCGTAGACCCACAGGCTGCCCAACTGGGCGATCTTCTCCTCGAGCGTCATCCGGCTCAGCAGGTCGTCGACACGCGCCGCAATCGGCAGGCGCGCATCAAGATACGCACGATCTTCTGTCGCAGTAAAATTCATTTCCTGTACCCTTCGATTGGCTGAATCTGAACGCGCTAGTGCCTTACTTCACAGACCAGGTTTCTGCCAAAAACCTGGTTCGTTGCTCCACAAGAATCACAACGGACGGACCGCTAACTGGTTACATGGTCGGCGTATAGATGGCAGCTGACGCGCGCTCCGTCCACCGTCATGTCAGGGGGCGCAGTGGTGCGGCAGATATCCATCACCGACGGACAGCGGCCGGCAAAGCGGCAGCCCTGCCGCAGGTACTCGTCCGTCTCGGTGTCGGAGAGCTTGATTTCACCTCGCCAGCGCCGCGCAGGATCGGCCTCTGGAATCGACGCGCGCAACAGTTGTGTGTACGGGTGCTTGGGCGCCATCAGCACCTGTTCCACTGTCCCCATCTCCACGATATCGCCGCGGAACATGATGGCGATGCGGTCGCACACATAGTAGGCGGTCGCCAGATCGTGCGTAATGTAGAGCACGCTGACGCCCAGTTCGTCACGCAGTTTCTTGAACAGGTTGACGATGGACATGCGCAGCGAGGCGTCGACCATTGAGACCGGCTCGTCGGCGATAATGAGCTTTGGGTCGCTGAGCAGGGCGCGCGCAATCGAGATACGCTGAAGCTGCCCACCCGAGAATTCGCTGGGATATTTGCCGGCCAGATCTTCGTAGCTCAGGCCGACCAGGCGCAGCTTTTCGTCGATCCGGGCGATGGCTTCCTGTTTTGTCTTGGCCAACTTGTAGTTCTGGATCGTTTCGAAGAAATAGCGTTCGACTTCGCGCAGCGGGTTGAAGGTGCCAAAGGGATCCTGGAAGATCGCCTGGATGCCCTCGGTGAACCAGACCTTTTCGTTCTTGGCTTCCTTCTTGCCGCTGTGGACGATCGTGCCGGAACTGGCGTGATCGAAGCCCATGATGATGCGTGCCGTCGTCGTCTTGCCACAGCCGCTCTCGCCAGCCAGGGCAAAAATCTCTGCCGGCTGAATGTAGAAAGATATGTCGTCGACCGCAGTGATCCGGATACGCGAGAGTACGCTGCCCAAGGTGAATGTCTTGGTCAGCTTCTCAACCTCAAGCAGCTTTTCCATGCTCGCCCTCTCCGACTAGCCAGCAGGCAACTTTGTGGTTCGACTCGACTTGCGTGAAACCCGGCATCTTCTGCTTGCAGATCTCCTGGACGTGCGGGCAGCGCGGGTGAAATGGGCAGCCGGGGGGTAGATTGGCCAGCGAGGGTGGGCTGCCAGGCACACTCTCGCGCGGCGTCTTGTCGCCGAACTTGGGCAGTGAGTTAATCAGGTATTGCGTGTAAGGGTGTTCTGGATCGCCAAAAATTTTGTCAGTTGTCCCCTCTTCGACGATTTTGCCCGCATACATGATGCCGATCCGATCGGCAATGTTGGCGTGCACGCCCATGTCGTGTGTCACGAGAATGATCGTGTTCTGCAATTTGGACTGCACATCCTTGAGCAACTGGACGACGCCGCGCTGGACGACGACGTCCAGCGCAGTGGTCGGCTCGTCGCCGATGAGGATGCGCGGCTTGAGCAGTGTCGCCAGCGCAATGGTGACGCGTTGGCGCATGCCGCCGGAAAGCTGGTGTGGGTAGGCATCCAGAATCTTGGGGGGCAGGCCAAGTTCGATGATATGCTCGCGCGCCAGGGCAAAGGCTTCGTTCTTCTGCTGGGCGCTGATATGGCTCTCGATGAAGTCGCGGTAGGTCTCCTGGATGCGCGCCACAGGGTTGAGCACACTCATGGAACCCTGCGGGACATAGGCAATGTATTCCAGGCGCAGGCGGCGAATCTCTTCTGCGGCCAACGTCGCCACGTCGACGTCCTCGCCGGCGATGCGGTAGGTTACCTTGCCGGACATGATGCGCAGCGGAGGCTCCACGGTCGCAGCGAGCGCCTTGAGCAGCGTGGACTTGCCGCAGCCGCTTTCGCCCGCAATACCGTAGATTTCGTCTTCGCAAATCGCCAGGCTGACGTCGTTGACTGCCTTGACAATTTTCTGTTTGCCGTAGACGTCGAGCACGTAAAAAGCTTGTAGCGCTTCAGTTTTCAGAATGATGTTTTTCATCTGCTTCACGCTGCCCCCACACGCTGGATGCGGCGTCGCGGATCCAGGTATTCACTGACGCTGATCGACAGCCAATAGAGGGCCACGAAGAGCAGGATCGATAACACGATCGGCGTCAACACCCACCACCAACGCCCAAGTAGCACCGCCTGGTAGTTGATCGCCCAGTAGAGCATCGTGCCCAACGTGGGAACCGAGAGGTCGAGCAGGCCCAGAATGGCCAACGTGATCTCCAGGCCAATGGCCCATGCCATGTTATTGATCAGCGTGGAAAAGATCAGCGGTGTCGAGTAGGGCATGTATTCGTTCAACACGAGCCGCATCGTACCGCTGCCGGAAAGTACGGCGGTCTTGGTGAACTCGCGCTCGCGTAAGCTCAAGATCTGTGACCGGATCAGTCGCGCATCCCACGCCCAGCCGAAAATGGCCAGCAACAGGCCAAGGCTGACTACCCCCATGCTATCGCGAATTAACATCGCCAGCATGACAATCATCAGGAAGAGCGGGATGACCAGCAGGCTGTCGCTGACGAACATCAGCGTCCGGTCGGACTTGCCACCAAGATAGCCGGCGACCATGCCGACGGTGACCGCAATCAGCCGCGAAACCAGACCGGCAATCAAGGCAATCGTCAGCGAGTTACGCACAGCGAAGGTGGCAATCCAGAAAATATCCTGCCCGTTGGAGTCGGTGCCCAGCCAATACTCGGCAGATGGGCGCATGTCGCGCGGCACTTCGCCCCACAACCCCGGATCGTACGGCGAGAAAAAGGAAAGGCTGGCGAAGACAAGCATCAACACCAGAATCCAAAAACCAAAGAAAAAACGGTAGTCTCTCAGCAGATCTCGAAATACTTTCACGCTATCTGCACTCCTTGTCGAGCCAATGCAATTTTTGTATGAGTACTGTTCGGCCAGTCCCTGCTGCCGGATGGTGCTTTGGCCAGGGTGACGGCCGGTTATGAGTACCTGATGCGCGGATCGAAGAGCGGGTAGAGCAGATCCACGATGAGTACGGTCGTCGTAATCGCAAAAATCGAAAAGATCGTGATGCCCATGATCAGGTTGTAGTCGCCGTTGATGATGGCGCGGTAAAGCAGCGTTCCCAGCCCAGGATAGGAGAAGACGATCTCGGTAATCAGTGCCCCGCTGAAAATCAAGCCGAGCGAAAGGGCCAGCCCTGTAATCTGAGGCAGCAACGCGTTGCGGAAGACGTAGCGCGCAACGATCCGGCGTTCGGTGACGCCGCCCAGCCGCGCATACTGGACGTAGCTTTCACCGACAACGCTCTGTACCACCAGTTTCATGGTCTGAAACCAGACCGCCATTCCCAGAATGACGATCGACAGCGCCGGCAGGAAGGAGTGCCAGAGGACGCTCTGGATGAAGGTCCAGGACAGGCTGGGGCTCATGCCCAGCTTGGCGCCGCCCGAAACAGGAAACCAGCGCACGGCATAGGCAAAGAGGAGGAGCAGGGCGAAGGCAAAAATGTAGTAGGGCATCGGGCGGATCACCATAGCGACCGCATCGATGCCTTGCGACCAGCGGCTGCTGGAGTAGTAGCCGGCAAAAGCCCCCAGCACATTTCCGACGCCCCAGGCCAGGAGGGTGGTCGTCAGCAACAGACCGGCCGTCCACGGAAGGGCAGTGACGATCAGCGCGCTGACGGGCGTCGGAAACTGGAAGAATGAAACGCCCAGATCCCCGCGCGCCAGACGCGCCCAGAACGCACCATATTGCTCAAGCATCGAGCCTTCCAATCCGTACATCTGTGTCAGATCGGCGATGATCTTGTCCATGGCGCCAGGTTCCAACGTCGCACCGCGCGCACGCAGTTCGGAGATGGTGCGGAGCACAGGATCATTGGGCAACAGACGCGGGATGAAGAAGACCGCTGTGATGCCAACAAAGATGACGAGGATGTATTGAACAAAGCGCGGGATGAGATAGCGTCGTATAAACATGCAGGCGGCTCCCTCAGAGAACTAATCTTGGGAGTTGTGGGATGGGATGCCTGAAGCATCCCATCCCACAATCAAACTGGCTTCCTGGTCGCGTGTCAACGATCTGGTTCCTATCGACCTGGACTTTCCACAAACTAAGCTTCTCCACGGAAACCGGGTCTGTGGAAAGACGAGGATCGAAGGAAACGACCCACTCGTTAGTTGCCGGTCGGCTCCAGGAATGGCGTCATATACTTGAATGGACCCCAGTGGGTGTAGGGCTGGGTGTAGGGATTCTCGGCACCCGGCCAGTTCGTCCAGTACTGCTCGTCCCAGGTCACGAAGCCGACGTAGCCGTAGGTCGGAATGCCGGGCATCTCTTCGATGGCGATCTTGAGTCCCTCGATGCCAACGTCGACGACAGCCTGATAGTTCGTCGGATCGGTGTTGCGCAACTGCTCGATCACGGCGTCCATCTCCGGCGATGACCAGCGCGACGGGTGGCCGCTCGTGGTTTCACCCACGGGCTTCACATAGGCCGAGTTCCACCAATCCAGCACGCGGTACAGATCCGGACCGGCGCCCCAGGGCTCCTGCGCAGGCCAGCTGCCTGACACGTCGAAATCGCCTGTCGAATTCAGACTGGAGTTGGCTTCTGAGGGATACTGGCTGGCGTCGATCCCAAAGCGCTTCCACGCCTGCACGGCCGCTGCACAGTTGCGGAAATCATGGTTGACGGCAGGTGTGTTGCTCAAGCAGGCAATCTGCCACGGCGTACCATCCGGCAACAGCCACTTGCCCTCGCCGTCCTTGCTGAACCCATTCTTGACGAGCAGCTTTTCAGCAACATCTGGCGCATACTTGTACCACCCGTAGCCAAAGAGTGTGCCCAGTTCGGCCGGATCATCCGGAACTTCGTAGCCACGGCCCTTGGCGTATTCCACGATGCGCTGTGATGCGTTGGCGTCGAACGGCTGGAAAGTCTCGCCGTTGCCGATATCGAGGGTGAACTCTTCCAGCCACGGGATCATCGGCTTGATGAAGTCGTCAGGATAGTTGGAGAGCGACGGAATGTGTACAGGGCTGAGCGCACCGGTGCCGTCCACGGCGATGCCCATATAGTCGCCAATGTCGATAGCCAGCAACAGCGCCCAACGGACATCCTTGTTGTCGTAGGGAGCCTTGGCCGTATTGAACGTGATGCCGGTCTCAGCCGGGTCGTTGTTGACGACATAGGGCCAGGTGCGTCGGTAGGCGCGGCAGGTATCGCACTGCTGCAGGACAGCCTGCAGACCGTCCGAGGAGACGCCAAGCACGTCGGCCTGGTGCGTCAGCTGCGCCAGAATCTTCGCTCCCTCATCGGCAAAGTACTGGAAGACAATGTACTTGGGCTTCGGCTCGCCAAACAGGATGCCGGTCGGACTCTTGTCCCAGTCCGCGCGCTTCTCCCAGATCGTCCAGAAGCCAGACGGATCGAAGCTGTGCAGCTTGTAGGGGCCAGTGCCAACGAAGGGGTTGAACTTGAAGGTGACCGGGTCTTCTACCGATTCCCAGATGTGCTTGGGCATGATCCAGGTGCAGCCCCAGCGATCCAGGAACTTGGTGTGGAAGCGCGAATTCGGCTGATTGAGTTCGAACGCCACAGTGTGGTCGTCGGGCGCCGAAACGGATGCAACGTTTTCGACGAAGAAAGTGTTGTCGCTGAAGCCTTCGTGCGCCATCAACGTCTCAACGGTGAAGACAACGTCAGCCGACGTGAACGGCTCGCCGTCCGACCAGGTGACGCCCTGACGCAGCGGGATCGTGACCTGCGTGAAATCTTCGTTGTAAACTGGGTCACCGTCGGCCAGGCCGTTGATGATCTCGCCTGTGGCGAAGTCGACCGACCACAGCGGCTCATTGGCCAGATTCTGCATGCCGCGATCTCGCCACTTCCAGCCGACCCAGTTGTTGAAGTCGTCGGGCGAACCAACGCGGCCGGTGAGAATGTCGGCAATGAGTGTCTCGTTGCGCGGCAGGTCGCCCAAGCCGGAACTCGGCTGCTCGGCCGCCACAGGCGCTTCTGCAGCCGGCTCCTCGGCCGCTGGTGCCCCACCGCCCGGCGCCGGCGCACAGGCCGACAAAATCAGGCTTGCTATGACCAGCAAACCGATCAATGCCATCAATCTGCGTTTCATGCTTTTCTCCTTGTTCACATTTGTTCGAACTGCGTTAGGACTGGGAACCAATCAGCCGGCATGACTGGCGGATCACCAGCCGCGTCGGCACTGTATAGAGCTGTCCCTCCAGCGGTTGCCCCTGGATGAGCTTCAGCACGATCTCTGCCGCCAGCACGCCCATTGCCTCGATCGACTGATCGACGGTCGTCAGCGGCGGACTCATGAAGTGACTCTCTGTGGTGTTGTCAAAGCCCACGACAGAAAGGTCACCCGGAATGCAGATGCCACGCTCTGTGGCCGCGTCGTAAACCCCAAACGCTGTCTCATCGCTGGCTGCCATGATGGCAGTGGGCGGCTTCGGCAGCGACAGCAGTTGGTGGGCACAGGCGACTCCCTGCGACCGCGTGTAGTCGCCTGTCACAATCAGGCTCGGATCGGGGACGATGCCGGCCCGCGCCAGCCCATTGGCGTATCCTTCCAGCCGCCGCTGTGCACTCTGCAGATTGGAGCGCCCTCCAATATACCCAATACGACGATGGCCCAGCGATATCAGATAGGCCATGGCGTCTAGCACGCCATGGTGGTTGGTGGCGATCACAGCCGGAAAGTCGGTGTTGGCTTGATGCGGGTCGATGGCGACGACCGGAAATGACGTGCGATAAGTGTCGGCATTGGGCGTCACGACAATGATACCGTCTGTCACGCTGCCGTTGAGTTGCGCAACCAACTGCTGTTCCCAGTTCGCCATCGTCTGAATGTTGCGCCGTCCGCTGGCGTAGGCCAACAGGTCATAGCCTTGTGCTGTCACCTGGTTGACACCCCGGATGACCAGCGACGTGAATGGGTGCCACAGGTCGGGCACGATCAGGCCGACAACCCCCGTCGTACGGCTGCGTAGGCTGCGCGCAGCCATGCTCGATGCATAGCCCATATCCTCGATCACACGGCGCACAGTCGCCGCTGTCTCTGCAGCGACATCGACTCGGTCATTCAGCACGCGCGAAACGGTCGAAACCGAAACGCCGGCAGCGGACGCAACATCGCGAATCGTGACGTTGGCTCTGGGTTGATTCATGTTGAGAACAAATTGAGTGGGCTGCAGAAATCGTTTCCGGTATCATTTCCGGTAACGTTTCCGGTTTATACCATAGCATTGTCACGGCCGCATGTCAACCTACTTGTTGTCAACGGCTCAGAATTTTAAGGACACTGCTCAGATCGCTACGCCAGCCGACGACTCGCCGGGTGAGGCGTTGTTGCGCTGTTCTGGCTGGTTGTGTGAGAGGCTCTCTCTGCTTGAATGGCGCACAGAAGTCTATATCAATGGCGGTTGCTCGTCTGCATCGCGACGCCTCACCCCGGGAAGTTCCATCACTAGATCTGGACCAAAGGCCAGGCTGGGCGTCTGATAGCCCGGCCTGGCCTGGCCGGCCAATATCTTCTCGACAATCAACAGGGATGCCAGTGCCGTCAGGGTATATCCTTCCGGCGTCTGTAGACGCGCTTCGGCTGCATTTCCCGCATCGTCCTCGACGCGTCCCCAGAGAAAACTACGGGCTTGCGCGCGCTCGGCGTCGGTCGGGCCGGGCGCAGCTGCATGGATTTGACGCTTGGCAATGCCGGCCACGCCCGGTAGCCTGAAGAGGTAGCCCAGGGAGCGACCCGCCTTGAACGCGCTCATCACAATAACGGCTACATCCTCCAGCAGCGCATCAAGCCTGGCTGGATCGGCAAGTCCGCCAATGCGCACCGGCAGATTCAGCTCTGCACCCAATGCCGTAATGTCGGCTGCGTTACGCCCAGCCAGGATCGCTCGCAGGCCGCGCTGAGCAGCTAGTCGCGCCGTCAGCTCACCCGTGTAGCCGTTGGCGCCATAGAGCAAGAATTGGGGTTGCGCAGTCTATCAGAATCGTCTAGGCCGTGGCAAATTTTGTCAACATCGCCTCGGCGGCGGATTCGCTCAGGTTCGTGAGCGGTGGGCGCAGGTTGAGCCAGGCGCGATCGCCCGTACGTCTGGCCATGATCTGCTTGAGCGCTGCAATGGCAGCGTAGTCACGCGTGGCCTCGCGGTAGCGATTCAGCTCCTCCTGCATCTGATCGGCGTTGGCGCTCAGGTAGTTGTCGTAGAGGGAGCGGATCTTGTCTGGAATCACGTTGGCCATGGCGCTAATCGTGCCGACGCCGCTGAGTCGCAGATTTGCCAGCAGAAACCGTTCAGAGCCGCTGAAGACGTCGAAGCCAGGAAAGCCTTCGAGCACAGACTTCTGGTAGTCCCAGTCGCCCGAGCTATCTTTCATGCCGACGACGGTACCTGGATAAGCCGCCAGCAGGCGCTCGATGACTGCCGGCGAGTAGCCGACGACAGCGATGGGCGGGATGTTGTAGAGATAGACCTTGAGCCGATTGTCACCCACCCGTTCGATGACTTCCGCCACGGCACGAAAAACGCCGTCGTCGCTCACACCTTTGTAATAGAAGGGCGGCAGCAGCAGCACGCCACCGCAGCCCAGCCGCGCAGCCTGTGCCGAGAGCGCCACCGTATCGGGGAAGGCGCACATGCCCGTGCCCGGCATCAGCTTGGCGGCGGGTACGCCAGCCTCAATCAGTGCATCCAGCATTTCCATGCGCTCGCCGATCCCCAGCGAGTTTGCCTCACTCGTCGTGCCGAAGGGTGCTAGCCCGGTGCAGCCATCGGCGAGCAGTTGCTTGCACAAGGCAATCCATTTGGCTGTGTCGGGTATCAGGTCGTCGCGCATCGGCGTGAGTACAGGGGCGAAAACGCCGCCGAGTGGATGGGTAGGCATGTGGAACTCCTTTGTGTGTAGGAACGCAGGCAGACTTTGCATGGCGTTCTGGTCGTGCGGTGGCATTGACCGCTGAGCTTGAAACCGGTATGATACCGACGATAATCTTGCCCTGCGATTGTAGTCGTTTGAAAAAGTACACGCAATTCGCTGATGATGCATACGATCCGCATTGGCATGGGGCTCACTCCCAATGATCCATACTGGGTGCAAGTGCGGGACGCAGCTCGCCAGCGCGCACAGGAGCATGGTGTCACGCTCGTGAACCTGACTGTTCCGGATGGCGCGCTGGATAGCGACTTTCTGCTCGGCTTTCTGGAAGACCTCGACGCCCAGGAACTCGCTGCGCTGATCATACACGGACTTTCTTCGCGCCTGCCCCTGGCACTGGCCGAGCGCGGGCTACCGCTGGTCATTGCCGACGACACCAATCTGGATCATTCGCTGATTGGTGGCCTGACAGGCATGTACGATGCTGCGTGCCTGGCAACGCGCTTCATCTGTGAGCAACTCACCGGACCCGCGCAGGTGCTGCTGGTCGGCGGGCTGCAAAGTAAGTTGCACACGACTCGTGAGCGCGTCCGGGGGTTTCACGATACCCTTGCCGCCTACCCCGACCTGCATGCGACGCATGTCCCCACACATTGGCGTTATGAAGAAGTCGTCGAACAGTTCCTGGAGGACGCATCTACCTGGCAGGCTCACTTTGCTGGACAGACAGTTGCTGCCATCTTTGGCTTGTCAGATTCGCTGGCCCTGGCAGCGCGTGACGTCGGCCGTCAACTGGGCTTTGTCGACGAGCACACGCTGGTCGTCGGCATCAACGGTGACCCACTGGCGGTAGCCGCAATTATCGATGGCCGCATGCACGCCACGGTGGATACGTCGCCCATGCAACTCGGCCGTGATTTGGTCGACTACGCGGTCATGGCGGCACGTGGCCAACCTCTCCCTCGCCGCTTTCGCTACACGCTGGAACTCGTCACCGCAGAGAACGCACCCCAGGTCGCTGCGCGCAAGCTGGTGGAGATTGCTGACCTGCCGAGCCGTCTGGTCAACGTCAATCTGCGTCAGGAACAGGATCGTCTCGTCCAGCTGCAGACGAGCATTGACATCAACCGTCGCGTCGGTTCGATTCTGGACTCGGACCAGCTGATGCTCGAACTCGCCGATATCATCCGCACGCGTTACTCCTACGATCGCTCTGAACTCTTCCAATGGTGTGAGGACGGGCAGAGTTTGCGCCGTCATCGGCCGGTAGCCGCCACCCACCAAGAGGGACCTGCTGCTGACGAGCATGTGCCGCTGGCTCAGTCGGGCGTGCTGGGCAAGGCACTGCTCGGCAATCAGCCGATCTATATTCCCGACATGCGATTCAGTACGCGTTTTTCACCGGATATCCGCTGGCCTGAGACGCAGACGCGTGTCATTTTGCCGGTGCGCGTCGGTGGAAAGGCCATCGGGGTGCTCGATCTGCACAGTAACCAGAAGACCCTGCACACTGCAGTGGAACTGGATGCCTTGCAGAGCCTGGCTGACCAACTTGGCGTGGCCATCCAGAACGCGCACCTTTATGCAGAGGCCGTGGCTGCCAAGACTGTTGCAGAACGTGCAAACCATTTGAAGACGCGCTTGCTGGCAAACGCCAGCCACGAGTTGCGCACCCCGCTCAATATCATCCTGGGCTATAGTGAATCGGCCCTGGCGGAACCAGGTCCGTATAGCATCGAACTGCCCGACGAATTGCGCGCCGATTTGCGCTACATCCACCAGAGCGGCAGCCACCTGGTGCGTCTGGTCGATGACCTGTTGAGCCTGTCGTTGGCGGAGATCGGGTCACTGGAAACTGTTGCCCAGGCGTTGGACAGCCGCGCGTTTTTGGCGGAGATCTTTCATGCCATGGCGGGTAGCCGGCGCAGCGCAGATGTGCTGTGGCGGATCGAGTTGCCAGACACCCTCCCTACACTCCACGCCGATCCGGTGCGGCTGCGCCAGGTTCTGCTCAACCTGCTCGCTCATGCGGCAGACCATACGACGGGCGGCCATGTCGTGCTGCGCGCCGCTGCCCAGGTCGATTGCCTGGACATCTGGATCGAGGACACCGGCCGCGGGATCGATGCAGCCTCCTTGGAAGAACTGAATGCATGCCTTTCCGCACCAGGAAGTGATGAACCGGCTCTGGCTCGCCATCCATTTGGCACGGGGATCGGCCTGACAGTGGCCTATCATATCATTCGGCTTCATGGCGGGCAGATGCACCTGCAGAGCCGTCCTGGTCACGGCACTATCGCGCAGGTCCATTTGCCGTTGCAGTTCTCGCAAGCCTCCGGGCCGGAGACCGCCAGGCCGGTGCTGGCGGTCTCCGGCCCGGAGGCGCAGGAACAAATTCTGCACAATATCGTAAACCATTCCTCGGAGCTGCCGCGCCGGGTGGCACAGTACATCACTGAACGCTTCGCCATGCCAATCTCGCGTGAGGAGTTGGCGCTCGCCACACAGGTCAGCGCTGATTATCTCTCTCGCGTCTTCCGCAAAGAGACGGGCATGACCCCCTGGCAATTCTTGAATCGCTACCGTATCCTGCAGGCCCAAAAGTTGCTCCTCTCCAGCCGACATACCGTCACGGAGATTGCCGCCAGGGTCGGCTTCAACGATCCGGCCTATTTTGTGCGCGTCTTTCATCGAGAAACGGGCAAAGCCCCCCAACAGTACCGTAAATGTGCAAAATAGTGCGGAATACTTCAATACTGCGCCGGATTTGTCCAAGACACTTTGCTGTACTCCCGCTATACTGGTGAATAGCTTCAACTGTATACCAGCTTATCAATACTTATACGACGCACCTTGACGTTGCACTGCAGGTGAAGACTGTGCTGTCCGCTGTCGTCGACTGGGGGTGGCACAGGTCAGCCACCCTCCGTTGGGGTGCAGGGAGTGTACCGAGGATCAATGGCATCCCCGCGCAGGATTGTGCTCCTTCTTGACCGCGATGAGGCGACACGCGAACTGTATCGTCGCGAACTCAGCCGCCGCTTTCAGGTTCTCCCCTGCAAGAGCGAGGGGGAGGCGTGGCAGACGCTCGACCGGCAGTCAGTAGACGCAGTGGTGCTGGAGTTGACGGCGCTGGATGACGAAGAGTGGACCTTTGTGGCAAGGCTACGAATGATAGAGGGCGGCCACAAATTGCCCATCGTGATCTGTAGTACACTCGATGCGCGGCGACGCGGCTCGGAGCTTGGTGCAGTAGCCTATCTGATCAAGCCGGTGACGCCGCAGGCCCTGTTTCGTGTGCTGTCAGCTGCCCTGCAGGATACAGGTGCGGAGGCCAGGGTCTGAATGGATCAATCCAACATTCTGGTGAGCGAACCCGTGAAACAAGAGACCAATCGTGTGACCGCACCGCAGGTAACGTCAACCAACGCCAACGGCGCCTCTTCTCCGATTCTTGAGATCAGAAATCTGCATACATCCTTTTTCCTGGAGACGGGAACTGTACGCGCCGTACGGGGCGTTGACCTGACTCTTGGGCGCCAGTCGGTGTTGGGAATCGTAGGCGAGAGCGGGTGTGGCAAGAGCATTACGGCCATGTCTGTGATGCAACTGATCAAGTCGCCGCCAGGCCGCATCGTACAGGGCGACATTCTCTTCTACCGCAAGGAAGGTAAGCCGCCCGTCAATATCGTCGATCTCGACCCGTCGGGTAGCCAGATGCGTGAGATTCGCGGCGGTGAGATTGCCGTCATCTTCCAGGAGCCGATGACCTCGCTCAATCCGCTTTTCAGCGTGGGCAGCCAGATCATGGAAGTGATCAAGCTGCACCAGAACGTGAGCAACAGCCAGGCCGAACAGCGCGCGTTGGAGATGCTCGAGAAGGTGCAGATCAGCGAACCAAAGCGCCGGTTGAAGCAATATCCCCACCAGTTGTCAGGGGGGATGCGCCAGCGTGTCATGATTGCCATGGCACTCTCCTGCAACCCGGCTATCCTGATCGCGGACGAACCGACGACTGCACTCGATGTGACCGTGCAGGCGCAGATCTTGGAGTTGATGCGCGAACTGCAGAATGACTTTAAATCCTCCATCATGTTGATCACGCACAACCTGGGTGTGGTTTCGCAGATGGCTGACTATGTGGCGGTCATGTATCTCGGTCAGGTGGTAGAGTATGGCACGGTGCGCGATATCTTCCACCGCCCGCTGCACCCATACACCGATGGGTTGCTCAAATCCGTGCCGGTCCTGGGGCGCAAAGCCAGCACACTCGTGCCGATCAAGGGCATGGTGCCGTCGCCCACAGCCGAGATCCCAGGCTGCGCCTTTGCCGATCGCTGTCCCCACGTCAAGCCCATCTGCCGCCAACAGCCGCCCGAACTGCGCGAACACGCACCGGGCCACAAGGCGGCGTGCTGGCTTTATTGAGCGTTTCGGAGGGCCGGCTGCTTGCAGTGTTGCAGCTCCCGACAGAACCGAAAGGAGGGAGGCGCTGCCGCATCGTCTTTCGCATGTAGCAGCGCAAAGATGAACAGATAGACAATACCAGCAGGTGGAATGTGTGTATTAGCTGTGGTTTCTCTCAAACTTTGAGAAAGGACTCTCCAGTGATGAAGATTCGTACCCTGTTGATTTTGGTTGCTGCCCTGGCAATGCTCTTGCTGGGTGCATGTTCGTCGGCACCGGAGCCGGTGGAGCAACCCGCCGCCGAGCAACCTGCTGCAGAACAGCCTGCTGCCGAGCAGCCCGCCGCAGAACAACCTGCGGCTGAAGCACCGGCTGCAGGCGAACTGGCTGCCCCGGTCGAGTATCCGGAAGCCGTGCTCATGGAAGGCATGCGCTCACCGAAGATTTTCCCGGTCAGTGATATCGTCGAGTTCAAGTCTTTCGACGAATACTGCGAGCCGGAATGGGTCACCAAGCTGGTCGAGGAAGGTAAATTGCCTCCAGTCGCTGAGCGCCTGCCCAAGGAGCCAGCGGTCTACAAGGAAGGCTTCTACTCGGACGGCGTCGGCCAATACGGCGGTATCTGGCGCGATGTATGGGCTGTTCCGCTCGAAGGCTGGAACTATAACGCTGGTGCTGTTCAGGGCTGGTTTGGCATCGAGGCCATCGTGCAGGAAGAGCCGCTGAACACGGGCGCTATGTTCATGAGCGAAGGCGTCACACCCATCCCCTTCCTGGCCAAGAGCTATGAATGGACGGATGATGGCATGGGGCTAGTGATGAATTTTGTCGAAGGCGCCAAGTGGTCGGATGGCGTTGAATTCACCACCGAGGACATCATGTTCCTGTGGGAAGACAACATCATGGACCCGAATGTCAGCACGTGGACGAATGCCAGTTTCTGGCAGATCGACGGTCAACCGGTCACGCTCGAAGCGATCGATGCCTACACGATCAAGTTCACTTTCCCGGTTGCCTATCCGACCAAGTTCCTCTACAACCTGACCAACCTCATCTTCTCACCTGCCCCGGCACACATTCTGAAGCCTCTCCACCCGAAGTATGGTGGAACGGATTACCAGAGCTATCGCGATGCGCTGCCGCCGAACAAATTGCCAGTCGTCACGATGGGACCCTGGGTGCCGGTCGAGTACCGCACGGATGAGTTCCTCGTCATGCGCCGCAATCCGTACTATTACAAGGTCGATAGCAACGGCTGCCAGTTGCCCTACCTGGATGAGGTGCAATTCACCTACTCCAAGACCGGTGCAACGCGCACGCTGAACACGATGGCCGGCACTGGCGACCACTCCAATGTCGAAAACATCGAGACGTTCGATGAGACTGTGCGTCAGTCTCAAAGCCCGGATGCAACGTTCCGCGTCGAGTGGGGGCCTGAGACGCTGGGCTTTGGTATCGGTATCAATCAGTCCAAGGACTTGGGTGTTGCCAGCGATCGCGACCGTGTTGTGCGTGACCTCCTGCGCAATGCAGATTTCCGCAAAGCGCTCGCCTATGCCGTCGACCGCGAAGGCCTCTCGCGCTCACTGACCAATGGGCCGTTCTTCCGCCCGTGGGCTGGTGCCTTGTTCCCTGGTTCTGCCTATTTCGACCGAACCGCCACAGTCTACTACCCCTACTCGCCAGAAAGCGCTGCGACTCTGCTCGAGGAACTGGGCTTGAAGGACACCAATGGCGACGGCATCCGTGAGTTCACAGAAGGTCCGCTCGCAGGTGAGGATGTCGTGATCGGCCTGGAGTCGGGCGAGGATTCCACAGACGGTAGTCTCGGCCAGGCGATTGTGGCGTTCCTGCAGGACGTAGGCATCAAGGTCAACTTCCGCACATTGGCTGGGCCGGCAATGGACGCCAATGATCGCGCAGGTACCTGGGAGATGCGCATCGAGCGCCCAGGCCAGGCTTGGGCAACGCCAAATGTCCGCTGCCGTGATGTCGCCCCAGTGCGCACGGACTTTGCGTGGCACCGCGTCGCCGAAGGCGAGATGGCTGAGGATGAGTACGCCGACTTCGAACAGCGTGCTATCGAGATTGCGAACGAGTTCTGTCTGGCAACGGACTTCGAGACGGAATTTGCGCTCATGTCCGAACTGAACAATCTCTACACCGAGAATGTCTACAACCTGGGTCTCATTATCGGTCGCTATGGCTTGATGATGAACAAGAATTTCAAGAATATCCCGGTGGGCACGCCGGCTTTCCTCTATCAGTGGGATGCCAATAACTATCTGATGGAGCAGATCTGGTTTGAGGAACAGCACCGCACCGATCAGGGGCAGGTCGAGATCTACCCGCAGACGGTGCCCTATCATGATGGTTGTACCTACGAAACGGACGGCCAGGTCTGTATCGTAGGGCCAGAACAATAACCGAGTTCAGGTCGATCGTTCCCTGAGGTAGGGAGTGGGGGAGATAGAGAGAAGAGAAGGCCTGGGGCTGAACCTTTGCTCTTTCGATTCTTCCCCATCTCCCTCGCCCCCTCACCACCAGATCGAGGCTTGTGTATGGTCAGTTATATCTTACGACGCTTGCTGGCAAGCATTCCACTGCTCATCGGCATCAGTATCGTTTCATTCATTATTATCCAGCTGCCGCCAGGCGATTTCGCAACGGCATATGAGCGATCTCTGATGACACAAGGCAGCATGTCTCGGCAGGAAGCCGAGGCGGCGGCCAATCAGTATCGAGCGCTCTATGGTCTCGATAAGCCGATCTGGGAGCAGTACATGATTTGGGTGAGGGGCATCGTTACCGAAGGAAAGTTCGGCTATTCGTTTGCCTATAAAAAAGATGTGGGTGAATTGATCTGGGAGCGCCTGCCGCGCACGCTGTTGCTGGCCTTGTCGGCGCATTTTATTTCTACCTTTTTTGGCTTGTTGATTGGCATCTATGCTGCCACCCACAAGTATAGTCTGGGAGATAATCTGGCTGCCGTGCTTGCCTTTATCGGCACGTCGGTGCCTAGGTTTTTTATGGCGCTCGTCTTAATGTACGCCATGGTGATCGAGTGGAACTACCCGTATATCGGTCGTTATACCTCGCCGCAATATGCTTTCGCTCCCATGTCCTGGGAGAAATTCCTCGACGTGTTGCGCTACGTCTGGCCAGTGATCATCATCGCCGGACTGGGCGGCATTGCCCGCAACATGCGCGTGATGCGTGGCAATCTGCTCGATAACCTCAACGCCCAGTATGTCACGACCGCACGCTCCAAGGGACTGCGCGAGAGCACGGTCGTCTACAAGCACGCCGTGCCGAATGCGCTCCATCCTATCATCATGTACCAGGGCACGGTGCTCCCGTACATGATTCAGGGCGAATTGGAGGCCGCAATCGTGCTCAATATTCCCACGCTGGCTCCGATGTTCTATGCATCGCTCGCAGTCCAGGATATCTACGTATCAGGTGGATTTCTGATGATTTATGCCATCCTGTTGGTGGCTGGCAATCTGATCGCCGATATTATTCTGGCGCTTGTTGACCCGCGCATCCGCCTGGGCTAGGGAGCCGAGAGACAGATCATGAGTGATAGCATTCGCCAACAGGGCATAGAGGCAGAGATTGCACAGGGGCGGGCGCCAGGATACCCGCTTCTGCCTGATGCAGTGGAGCGTACCGTTGATCCGGCAATGGCCACCGCATTGCGGCGTATGGCGCGCGACCATGAGAGTTACGGCGCCTTGGTGTGGCGCAAATTCCGCCGCACCAAGGTGGCCATTGTGGGCGGCCTGATCGTGGTCGGGCTTTTCGTTATGGCCATCTTCGCCGACTTTTTCTCGCCTTATGACCCAGTGGAACTCAATATGCGTGACGCGTTCACGCCGCCAACCCAGATTCACTTCATCGACTCGGCAGGCAGATTCCACTTCCAGCCGTTCGTCTATAAGCGCGCACAGAAGCTCAATGCCGATATGAGTTCGACATGGGTCGAGGACACAACTGTGCGCTATCCCATCAATTTCTTCGTCTCGAGCTGGGAGTACAAACTCTTTGGCATCTTCCCGACCAACCTGCACCTCTACGGCGCAGCCGGTGATGCCAAGATCTTTTTGCTCGGCACTGATCGCTTTGGCCGGGATGTCTTTGGCCGTTCCTGCCTGGCCGGCCGAATCTCGCTGACGATGGCACTGTTTGGCACGCTGATCTCAGTCTTTGTCGGCGCAATCGTCGGCGTCTTTTCCGGATACTATGGCGGCTCAGTCGATAACTGGATGCAGCGCTTCGTTGAGTTCGTGCAGTCCTTCCCGCAGCTGCCGCTGTGGATGGCGCTGGCCGCGGTCATTCCTATTACATGGGATCAATTCGCCGTCTTCGTGACCATGAGCTTCATCTTTGCCTTGCTCAGTTGGACGCTGCTTGCCCGCGAGGTGCGCGGCAAGGTGCTGGCGTTGCGTGAGACCGACTTCGTGCTGGCAGCCAAGGAGATGGGCGCATCGGATAGCCGTATCATGTTCCAGCATCTGCTGCCCAATACCTTCAGCCATATCATTGTCGTGCTGACACTGACGATTCCGACCATCATCCTGGCCGAAAGTTTTCTCAGCTTCCTGGGCATCGGCATCCAGGAGCCGTTGGTCAGCTGGGGCACCATGATGCGCGACGCTCAGACGATCCAGACGCTGGGCTTTAACCCGTGGATCGCCGCCTCGGTTTTCTTTATTGTGGCCGCAGTGCTGGGCTTCAACTTCTTGGGGGACGGCCTGCGCGATGCCGCCGACCCCTACGCCAATGACTGAGGTGGGGCGCGCTCCACATGGATCGCGCCTATCCGTGCCACGCGCATTCTATTTTGATGTAATCAGTATGAGACCTGGCTGATGAGCGACGAATATATTCTGGAAGTCAACAATCTGAAGCAACACTTTCCAATCCGTACCGGCTTCCTGCAGCGCGTCACCGGCCATATCAAGGCGGTCGATGGCGTCAGCTTTGCCGTCCGGCGCAACGAGGTGCTGGGCCTAGTGGGCGAGAGCGGCTGTGGCAAGACGACCGTGGGCCGCACAGTATTGCGCCTCTATGACCCGACCGGCGGCGATATTTGGTACCGTACGGCCAGCGGCGAGCGTGTCAACGTGGCCCAGCTCAAGCTCAAGGACGTCAAACCGTTACGTCGCGAAATGCGCATGATCTTCCAGGATCCCTTCAGCTCGCTTAACCCGCGGCGCACTGTCAAGGACCTGATCGGCGAGCCGCTGCTGATCCAGAAGGTCGCCAAGGGAAAGGCGCTGGAAGAACGCGTCGCCGCACTGATGACCGAAGTCGGTCTCGACCCGAACTACATGGAGCGTTACCCGCACGAGTTTTCCGGTGGACAACGCCAGCGTATCGGCATTGCCCGCACACTGTCGCTGAGTCCCCGCCTGATTATCGCCGACGAACCGGTGTCGGCACTGGATGTGTCGGTACAGGCACAGGTGCTCAATCTGCTCCAGAGCCTCAAGGACGAATTGGGCTTGACTCTGCTCTTCATCGCGCACGATCTTTCTGTCGTCGAACATATTTCCGACCGCATCGCTGTCATGTATGTCGGCAAAATTGTAGAGATGGCACCATCGGAGCAATTGCTGCGCCGTCCGCTGCATCCCTACGCCGAAGCATTGGTCTCAGCTGTGCCGCCCGCCGATCCCGATGTCAAGACGCAGCGCATTATCCTGGAGGGCGACGTGCCTAGCCCTGCCAATCCCCCGCCGGGTTGTGTCTTTCACCCTCGTTGCCGCTACGCCAATCACGACAGTTGCCGTACGCAGGAGCCCGTGCTGGAAGAGATCGAGCCGGGGCATTTCGTCGCTTGCCACCTTGCCAGGCAGTTGTCTCTGGCCGGAATTGGAGGCTGATTGTGCAAAGGTCAAACCGCTTTCTCGCCGCGCTGAGTTATCTGCTCGTGCTGATTGGCCCGTTGATCTTTATTCTTTTTCGGCGCAAAGACACGTTCACGCTCTACCATGCGTGCCAGTCGCTCGCGCTGGTGGCTGGGCTTGTCGTCGTCCCGCTGCTTTGGCTTGCCTTGGGCTGGGCCTTTGCTTTTCTTTCAGTGGAGTTCCCGATACTTTATTGGGTGCCTATTGCCATTGCCCTTTTCGTACCGGTATTTCGCCGGCGCCAGCGTGCAGCCCGCTATAAGGATCGCTGGTCATGGCTCACGATTTCGATCGCGGCGTTGGTGGCGCTGGCTCTTACCTACGGCAGCTACCTGGTCATCAACTGGCTGGCGCCTATCTTCCTGCCCCTGGGCGGACCACTCCTGTTGATGGCGGGCTTCTCCATTGTCATCGCTGCTGCCATCGCGCTGGTTGTCGCCTGGCTGGCCGGCCTGTTCAACGCGATCACCGCCCAGCTTCGTCCTGTGCCGGTCTACGGGGGCTGGGGGGTGCGGCTCTTCTCACGGCTGACTGCATAGACACGTTCGTTGCCGATACGATTCCCGTACCCGGCTGTCTGCACGCGCCTGACGTTTGTAACCATACTGAATTCAGGGAGACCAATTTTATGCCAAAAATGACCTTTATCGGCGCGGGTAGCCTCGTTTTTACCCGCAACTTATGCAGCGATATCCTGCTGACCCCCGCCTTGCAGGAGAGTACGATCACACTCATGGACATCGACCCCGCACGCCTCGCGCAGGCGCGCTCCATCGTGCAGGCCATGATTGACAGGCGCAGGCTCAATGCCAGGGTCGTGGCGACGACCGATCGCGCTGAGGCCGTGGCAGGCGCCGACTATGTGGTGACGACCTTCCAGCAGGGTGGCCTCGACGCGTACAAACTCGATATCGACATCCCGCGCAAATACGGCGTCGAACAGTGCGTGGGGGATACGCTGGGGCCGGGCGGCGTCTTCCGCTCGCTGCGCACCATCCCCGTGCTCCTCGATCTGTGCGATGAGATGGATGCCTATGCTCCCAATGCCCTGCTGCTCAACTACGTCAACCCCATGGCAGCCAACTGTTGGGCCGTGGCCGACGGCAGTGGGCGGCCGTACGTCGGTCTCTGCCATAGTGTCCAGGGCACCAGCGAGATGCTCGCCCGCTGGATCGATGTGCCCTACGATGAAGTCAACTTCCTCTGCGCCGGCATCAATCATCAGGCCTTTTTCCTTGAGTTTCGTCGCGGGAAGGAAGATGTCTATCCCCTGATCTGGGAAGCGATTGACCGCCCTGATGTCATGGCCGAGGAACCCGTGCGCACCGATCTCATGAAGTACTTCGGCTATTTCGTGACGGAGTCGAGCGGCCACGCCAGCGAGTATGTGCCCTACTTCCGCAAGACTGCCCAGATGGTCGAGGAAGAACTGGTGCCGCGCTTCACCGATGACGCCAACCACTGGTTCGACTACGCGCGCACCGGCGGCTATCTGCGCCATTGTCTGCACCGGCTGGAGCAGTTCCAGAGCGACTACGACGAGATCGTTGCCGGTGAGTTCCCGACGATACGCAGCCACGAGTACGGCTCGCGTATTATGGAGGCTATGGAGACGAACGTGCCCGCCGTCATTGCCGGCAACGTGCCCAACACGGGCCTGATTACCAACCTGCCCGACGGGTGCTGTGTGGAGGTGCCATGCCTGGTCAACGCCAGCGGAATCCAGCCGACCTTCGTCGGCAACCTGCCATTGCAGCTGGCCGCGCTCAACCGCACCAACATCAATGTGCAGAGCCTGATCGTCGAGGCGGCTCTGGCGGGCGACAGGGATGCCGTCTATCACGCCGTCATGCTGGACCCGCTGACTGCCACTGTCTGCACGTTGCCACAGATTCATGCGATGGTGACGGAGATGCTCGACGCACAGGCGCAGTGGCTGCCACAATTCGAATAACTGTGTTTTTCTCGCCAGTGATGAATCAGAGGACTCATACCCAATGCCCAAGATCACTTTCATCGGCGCCGGCAGTTTCGGTTTTACCCGTACGCTGGTGCGCGACCTGCTGACCTTTCCACTGCTTGAGGGGTCGACGCTCTGTTTGATGGACATCGACGCGAAACGGCTTGAGTGGTCGCGGCGTGCGGTGCAGCGTATCGTCGATGAAGGCCGCTACCCGGCCACCGTCGTGACCACGCTCGATCGAGCCGAAGCGCTGCGCAATGCAGACTACGTGCTCGTCACGATTCTGGCCGGTGCCACTGACGTGTGGCGCCACGATATTGAGATTCCGAAGCAGTACGGTATCGACATGAACGTCGGTGACACGCGCTCGGTCTCCGGTATCTTCCGCGCCCTGCGCACCATCCCGGTCATGGTTGCCATCGCCCGCGATATGGAACGCTACTGCCCCGGCGCCATCATGCTCAATTACACCAATCCCATGGCCATGCTCTGTCGCGCCATCGCCCGCGAGACGGATGTCGTCGTCACGGGACTGTGCCACAGCGTGCAGGGAACGGCTGAGATGCTCGCCCGCTGGATCGGCGCGCCGATGCAGGAGATCACGTACACCTGCGCCGGCATCAATCATATGGCCTGGTATCTCGACTACCGCTGGAACGGCGCCGATGCCTACCCGCTGATTCGCAAGGCAATCACCGAACGGCCTGAGGTCTACAACGAGGAACAGGTGCGCAACGAGATGTTCCTGGCCTTCGATCACTATGTAACCGAGTCGAGTGGCCATAATTCGGAGTACAACTGGTGGTTCCGCAAGCGCCCCGATCTGATCGAGACCTACTGCACCCACGGCACCGGCTGGAACCCGGGCGAATATGCCTACATCCTGAAGCACTACCAGGAGCGCGAGCATACCTGGCAGGACGACATCCAGAAGTGGCTGGATAACCCTGAGCCGCTCAATTTGCAACGTGGCCATGAATACGCGGCCTACATCATGAACGCGCTGGAAGGCGGCGCCCCTTTTTCCTTCAATGGGAACGTGCCGAACAAATATCTGGTCGATAACTTGCCGCTGAACGCGTGCGTTGAGGTGCCTGTCTGGGCCAGCAAGAAGGGGCTGGAGCCGGTGGCTGTCGGCGCGCTGCCCCCCCAGTGTGCGCTCCTCACCAACCTGAGCGCACAGATCGAGGAGATGGCCGTTGAAGCGGCACTGACCGGCAATCGCCGGCTCGTTTTCCAGGCCATCGCCAATGATCCCCTCAGCGCGGCGGTGCTCTCGCTTGCTGAAATCCAGCAGATGGTGGACGATCTGTTTGCGGTGAACGAACCATATCTGCCGCAGTTTCAATCATGACAACATTGGGAGAGTAGAGACTCAATCTCGAATCTCTGCTCTCCACGATTCGAAGGACTCATCTATGACACGACAAGCCTCCCACCAAGGGCTGACCTGGTTTCAGGATGCCCGTTTCGGCATGTTTATCCACTGGGGTCTCTACAGCATCATCGCCAAGCAGGAATGGGTCATGCACACGGACCGTATCCCCGTGCCAGAGTATGAGAAGCTGGTGCCGCAGTTCAACCCCACGCGTTTCGATGCCGATGCCTGGGTGCGTACCGCAGCGGAGGCAGGCCAGAAGTACATCATCGTCACCAGCCGCCACCACGACGGCTTCAGCATGTACGACACTGCGCTCAGCGACTATAAGGTGACGAATACCCCCTTCCGTCGCGACCCGCTGCGCGAACTGGCCGAAGCGTGCGTGCGTCATGGCATCAAACTTGGCTTCTACGTCTCGTTGCTCGACTGGCATTATCCAGCCTACCGCTTCCGTGCCGAGAGCGGCCTGGCGTGGGACGATTACCTCGGCTTTCTGCATGGCCAGGTACGCGAACTCTGCACCCAATATGGTGAGGTGGCCGCCGTTTGGTTCGACGGCGACTGGCCACGTAGCGCGCTCGATCCCGATCGCGCGTACTTTCTGCCCGGCGGCTCCTTCGAGTATGAAAAGCTCTATGCCATGATTCATGAGCTGCAGCCCGATGCTGTCATCGAGAACAATCGCCATGCCGAGCCCATCCCTGGCGAGGATTTGCAGGGTTTTGAGCAGGACCTGCCCGGCGAGAACACGACCGGCTTTAACGAGACGACCATCTACGGCTTGCCTATCCAGGTCTGTATGACGATCAACGATCACTGGGGGTGGAGTAAGGACGACCGCAATACCAAGTCTGTACGGCGGCTGGTGCATCTGCTGGCCAAGTCGGCGAGTGTGGGCGGCAACCTGTTGCTCAATGTCGGCCCGACGCCCGAAGGCGAGATCCCCGCGCTGCACCAGGATCGTCTGCGCGCAGTCGGGCGCTGGCTGGCGCAGAATGGGGACGCTATCTACTACACGCGTGCCGGCGTGATCCCTCCCACGCGCGAATGCGTCAGCACACGCCGCAACGATCACCACTTTGTTCACGTGCTCGACTATGTCAGCGACTGTGTGGTCCTTGCCGCTGTACCGGACAACGTGCGCCACGCACGCCTGGTCGCATCGGGTCGCGCATTGGAGGTTGATCGGGCAGGTTCCAATTTCTTTGTCTCCGCTGATCAGGACCGCACGACCATCTATGTGCCGCCGGACCTGCGGGACGCATACGATACGGTGATCGAGTTGTTCTAAGTGCGCATGGCAGATGTCATGCGCCACGGGTCATACGTCACAGGTCCGAATGACGTGGGATCTGCAAACGATCTGTTGCGGTTGCGTTTATAGAGCGCACCGCCCACTACAGCAAAGGATTGAACGATGACAAAGATCAGTTTTTTGGGCGCTGGTAGCACGGTCTTCGCCAAGAATCTGATGGGCGACATCCTCAGCTATCCGGAACTCCAGGATAGCACCATCAGCCTTTTCGATATCGATCCGGCGCGCCTGCGCACGTCCGAAATCGTGGCGCGCAAAATTGCCGAATTTTTCGGTATTTCGCCGCGTATCGAGGCGACGCTGGACCGGCGTGAGTCGCTGGCAGGCGCTGATTTCGCCATCAGCATGTTCCAGGTCGGCGGCTACAAACCGGGCACCGTGGTCGACTTCGAAATCCCTAAGAAATACGGTCTGCGCCAGACGATTGCCGACACGCTGGGTATCGGTGGCATCCTGCGCGGGTTGCGCACGATTCCGGTCTTCCTCGACATCACGCGCGACATGGAAGAGTTGTGCCCCGATGTGACCTTCCTCCAGTATGTCAACCCCATGGCCATGAACTGCTGGGCGATCAGCCGCGCCAGCACGATCCAGACGGTCGGCCTTTGCCACAGCGTGCAGGGGACGGCCGAACAGCTGGCTCAAGATATCGGCGTGCCTATCGAGGAGATCGACTACGTCTGTGCCGGCATTAACCACATGGCCTTCTACTTGAAGTTCGAGCGCGCGGGACAGA
>CAIRNL010000852.1 GCA_903879975.1 uncultured Chloroflexota bacterium
AGTATACCATACCAGGAGTTGTATTCCGTCGCCAGACGTAGGTCGGACCATCGGCCGACGATGGCAGCAGCGTCGCCGCACTGGTCCTGGAAGATGCATAAGCCACTCGTTCAGTGGTAAACTTGCCAGACCGGTTGCAACAGCATGTGACCCACAGTCCTATTCATTTGAATACCGCACAAATCAGTAAGAAGCGAGCAACAGCCCATGAAATCACTTTCTTCCACCGTGCAGGACGTCCCGCCCTCGCCGACGACGATGATGATGCAACGCGGGCGTGAACTGCGCGCCGCGGGCAAGGATGTCGTCAACCTGGCCGGTGGTGAACCCGATTTCGATACGCCGCGCCATATCACGGAAGCAGGTTTCCGTGCCATTGAGGCTGGTGACACACACTACCCGCCGGCATTCGGCACGCCGGCACTGCTCGACGCCATCGTGGCCAAGCTGAAGCGTGAGAACAACGTACACCACATCACGCCCGCCCAGATCATGGTAACCCCCGGTGCCAAGTGGGCGATCTTTGCAACGCTCGCTGCGCTGCTCGAACCAGGCGACGATGTGTTGATCTTGGACCCGTCCTGGGTCAGCTATGCGCCCATGATCCTGTTACATCGCGCAAATCCTGTGCGCATCGCGCTGCCGGGCGACGACCACTTCCGGCTGACGGCCGACCTGCTGCAGCAGCACGTCACCCCGCGCAGCAAGGTGCTCATGGTCAACAGCCCCAACAATCCGACCGGCCGCGTACTGAGCCGCGCCGAGATTGACGCCATCGTCTATGTTGCCCGACAGCATGACCTATACGTGATCAGTGACGAGATCTACGAGCACATCGTCTACGACAATTCCGTCCATTACAGCCTGGCTGCGGAGCCAGGCATGGCCGAGCGTACGATCATCATCAACGGCTTCAGCAAAGCGTACGCCATGACCGGTTGGCGCCTGGGCTGGCTGGCCGGACCTGAGCCTGTCATCAAACTGGCACGCATCTACCAGACGCATAGCGCGCAATCCGCGGCGAGTTTCACAATGGCAGCTGGCGTGGCAGCACTCAACGGGCCGCAGGCATGTGTCCAGGAGATGGCCGCCGTGTACGATCAGCGGCGGCGCCTGGTGCTTGACGCGTTCGAGGAGATTCCCGGTATCGAGTGTCCGCCCGTGGAGGGTGCATTCTACGTTTTCCCGCGTTTCACCAATACGCACAAGACGAGCCTGGAGATCACCCAGGCACTCATCGACGAGGCGCTGGTCGTCGGTACGCCGGGCAGTGCCTTCGGGCCGGCTGGCGAGGGACGCGTCCGTTTCAGCATCGCCGAGCGCACAGGTGACCTGGAAAAAATGCTCGACCGGATGGCAAAAGTCGTCCCCAATCTTTGAGAGGATTGCTACGTGAGATTGCTACTGGTCCGGCATGGACAATCGACCAACAACGTGCTTGCAGATGAGCTGCCATATGACGACTACATGGCTTCCCGCAGCGCCGAACCGGACTTGACGCCGGTCGGATATGAGCAAGCCGACCGCCTGGCGCACTTCTTTGGCGAACTCCACGCAGCTACAGCTGAAGCGCGGCCGCATTCGCACGTGACCGAGCGCCCGATCACGGCGATTTACACCAGCCCGATGCTACGTGCACTCAAGACGACAGCGCCGCTGAGTGCTGCGCTTGGCCTTGCGCCCGAGGTGTGGGTTGAGATTCATGAACATGGCGGGCTCTTCACCGGCAGTCCGCAAAATGGTACGGCCGTCAACCACAGTGGTCTGTCGCGTGCAGCAATGGCCGAACAGTTCCCTGACTATTTGCTACCTGCCAGTGTATCAGAGCAGGGCTGGTGGTTCGGCGGTTATGAGGAGATGGAACAGTGCGCAGTGCGTGCTCAACGTGTGGCCCAGTCCCTGCGCAGCTGGGCTGAGGAGCGCAGGGACGAGGTGATCTTGCTTGTATCACACGGCACCTTCATGGATCAGGTTCTCAAGGCATTGCTGGACGCCGGCGAATCGCCCGCCTTCTACTTCAGCCATATCAACACGGCTATCAGCCGGATCGACTTCCTAGAATCGGGTTTTGCAGCGGTGCGCTATCTGAACCGCGCGCCGCATTTACCGCCCCAGTTGTACACTCGATGAGTTATGCCCGGAAGAAGTTGCTCACAAAAAACCATAGGTTCGCTGGGCGCTCGGCCAGGCGGCGCATGAAGTAGGGATACCATGCTGTGCCGTAGGGCACGTAGATGCGCACGCGATGGCCTTGCGCCACCAACTGTTCTTGGCGGTCTCGGCGAATGCCGTAGAGCAACTGGAACTCGTACGCATCGGGTGGAATGTTGTGCAGGCGGGCAAAGCGCTGCGTGGCGCCGATCATGGCGTCGTCGTGCGTGGCGACGGCGAGATAGACGCCGCGGGCACGCGCTGTTTCGCTGAGCAGCGCCTCTGTTTGGCGCATGAACGCTGCATCCGTGTCCGCTTTGGCTGCGTAGGCAACTGTATGGGACTCTTGATAGGCACCTTTGACTAGGCGTACCCAGGCCCCTTCCTCCACCAGACGGCGCACATCCTCGTCGCTGCGATAGAGGCACGACTGGATCACGACGCCGACATTGGTAAATCCTTCACCGAAACGCAGACGCCGGTAAATATCCAGGGTCGTGTCGACGAGCGCGCCCTCTTCCATGTCCACGCGGACACGCAACCCATGGCGCTGTGCCTGCTGTAAGATCGTCCGCAGGTTGTCGATAGCCAGGTTTTCATCCAACTTGAGGCCGAGCTGGCTGAGTTTCAGTGACACGTTCGCATCGACCCCGCTGGCATGAATGCGTTCGACCAGATAGAGTATCTGATCGCACGCCGCGCGAGCCTCCATGGCACGGGTCACGCTCTCGCCCAGGTAATCGATTGTCGCCAGCATGCCCTTGCTGTTGAGTGGATGCACGGCGTGAATCGCCTCGTCGACCGACTCGCCTGCCACAAAGCGACTGGCAACTGCCCACGCCGGCGGGAACTTCGTCACCACCTGGCGCGCCCAGCCTGCCCTGGAAAGATACAGGAGCAGCGAACGCAGCCAAGACTCGCCGTTGCGATAGACGAGATATCCTGCACCAGCAGCAGCCGCCACTGTGACGGCCGTCGAAGGAAACCGCAGGCGTGATGGGGTCGATTCGCTTGTCTTTGCCATGCTGATTTCCTCTATAAGTTATCTGCTGCGCCGGGAACCCTTCGTCCCGGCATGACGATTCGAAGCAACGTATTGTAGAGCCGGAGAGCCTCGCTCGACAATGGACAATTGCCACCCAACGTCAGGAACGATCATCACCTGTTCCGCCAGCGAAGGGATCACCCAACGCATACAGGAAGCCATCTGCAGTGGTCACGTAGAGGCGCCCAGGTGCCAGTGCGCTGCCCACCACCCCAAGACCTGTCGGCATAGTCACATCCCAACCGACAGTGCCGGCGCTGCGGTCGAACTGGAGGCAGCGCACCTTACCCACGCGGCCGCACAGGTAGGCATTCCCAGCTCGATCGATGCCGACAAGACGAGTGTCGCGCAGCGGGGCTTCGATGTTCGTCAACAAGCGACTGTTGCCGTCGACCCACGCAATGCGCGTGGCGCTGAACGATTGGCCATAGAAGAGCCACAGAAAATCATCTGCCGAGACACCTGAGTCGGACGGGATGAAAATAGTAAGCCCGCTGAGCTCCCACGTGATGGAGCGGCCGAACTGCGCCTTGCCTTGAACCAACGCCCATTCCAGCGCCGTATGGCCCGCCAGCAGATAGTGCTGTCCATTCGCGCCGACAGCCAAACGCGGTCCTGTGAAGAGCATCTCCTGCGTGATCGGAAGTTGTAGATCAACCAGCGAGCCATCCTGTGTCGAGAGTGCACCCAGGCCAAGGAAGAGCAGATCGTAGGTGGGGCTGAGGCGTGGTGGCTCTTCCCACAACCCCTCAACGGGCTCTGACAGCCAGCGTTCGCTCCCGTCCGGGTTCACGGCCTGCACGCGGTCGACCCGGCTAAAGTAGATCGTAATCGTTCAGGTGGTTGGAGCGACGGGAAGAAGTGAGGGCTGGTTTTGTTGAAGATTAGCGGCAGCGCAGGCTTCTGTGAGAAAATCCAAGACATCGCGTTGTTGCATGCGCAAGGTGGTGACGGTGGTCAGGATGCGCGCAACAAAGAGCGAGCCTGTGGTGCTCTGGGTGCCAA
>CAIRNL010000853.1 GCA_903879975.1 uncultured Chloroflexota bacterium
CCTTCCCACGCGCGCGCCATGGCGAGCAGTTCCTCAACGGTATGGCTGTCGTCGGTGCAGAGAGCGCCATGCAGCACGCCCTTGTTGCGCAAGTGGCGGGTCAGCGAGCGCGTGTCTACTTCGCTGATACCCGGAATGCCGTGGCGCGCCAGGTAGTCGGGCAGCGTTTCATTGGCGCGCCAGTTGGAGACGACAGGGCTCACCTCGCGCACGATGAAAGCAGTCACCTGTGGGCGGTCGCTCTCGACATCCTCGGCGTTGACGCCTGTGTTGCCCACGTGCGCCAGTGTCATGCAAACCATCTGGCCGCGGTAGGAAGGATCCGTAATGACCTCCTGGTAGCCGGTCAGGCTCGTGTTGAAGACCACCTCGCCGACCACCGTCGTCGCTGCGCCGAAAGCCTGGCCTTCGTATACGGCGCCATCCTGCAAGACAAGGAATGCGTTCAACTTTGGATTCCTTCGATGGTGCAAACCGCCGATGTTTCGACAGGCTGCCGGAAAGACGCCTCTGCGCAGCAGCTGCCGGTCAAGAAACATCGCACGCTGCAGCGGCACGGCGCAGGGAACAATGGGACTGCCCCCGGCGCAGCGGCGACAAGCGTGTGCGATTGCAATGGCGACGTGCTGATGACTGTCATTGTTTTTGCTTGTATGCAAGCTTGAGCGGCTGCCACTCGCTCCACTTGAGCAGGGCGTTCCAGCCGGCCGGGCGCGCCAGCGGATGCAGCGCCGCGTGCGGCGCCTCCACCAGGTTCATCATCACAGCAACCTCGTCGCAGTGGTGGAACTTCGGGCAATAGATACAGGCCTGCCACACCTTCGGGCTAATACTCCAGCGGTCGATCAGTTCGAAGCCAAGGCGCACGAAGAAGTTCTCGCGCAGCGTCAACGCACAGATCTGGTGATAGCCGCGCTCGCGCGCTGCCTGCACCAGATGCAGCACCATGTGCCCGCCCAATCCCTTGCCATGCAGGCTGTCGTGGACCGCCAACGAGCGCAACTCCACCAGCGTATCGGTCAGCGGCACCAGTGCGCCACACGCCAAGATCGGCGGCGCACTGCATCCAGCATCGGGATCGACGGCCACTAGCCAATCGCCGATCGTCTGGCGCACGCTCTCTTCCGTGCGGGGCAGCATGACATTCTCGGCAGCAAAGTGATTCACCAAATCGGTGATAGAGAGCACATGCACCGGTTCAGCCGGCTGGATGATAATGGGCATTTCCTCGTATTTCCTCCAAACAAATTGCGTAGATGGCCACTACAACGCATGCAGCACGGAGTACAGCCGCGCTGCAACTTCGTGAATCTCGCCTTCCGTCATGACCAGCGGCGGCACCAGGCGCAACACATTCGGCCCAGCGTTGACCAAGATCAGCCCCTGTTCGTAGCCGCAGCGAATCACTTCCGCCGTGTCAACATCCAGCTCCAGTCCGACCATCAGTCCCCGGCCGCGAATTTCCAGCACATGCGGGCTGTTGATCTCCTCCAGCAGATCGCGCAGGAGGCGGCCCTTGGACTCCACAGCGGCAAGGAACTCGGGCTGGGCCACCCGGCTGACAACGTGCTGGGCGACATGGGTCACCAGCAGGCCGCCGGCAAACGTACTGCCGTGATCGCCTTTATGGATCGTATCGGCGACCCGTTGGCGCATCAGAATTGCGCCGATCGGCAAGCCGGCCGCCAGCGGCTTGGCTGCGGTCAGGATGTCCGGCTCATACTGGCAGCCACGGTCGCACGCGCAGGTATCGTCTGCTTTGCAGTAGCCCTGGTGCGCCCACAGCGTGCCTGTGCGCCCCACGCCGCACTGCACCTCATCGTAGATCAGCAACGCATCGTATTGATTGGCCAGCGCACGCAGACCAGCCAGAAACCCTGGAGTGGCGGCATGGATACCGCCTTCGCCCTGGATCGGTTCGACCACAATGGCGCAGATCGTCTCATCCATCTGCGCACGCGCGCTGGCCAGGTTATTGAACTCGGCAAAGCGCACGCCGGGCATGAGTGGCTTGAAGGGATCCTGATACTTGGGGCGCGGGGTAGCTGCCAGCGCGCCCATGGTGCGGCCATGGAAAGCATTGGTGAAGGCCAAGATCTCGACCTTCTCGTCGCGTCCGTGCGCACGGCCGTAGCGCCGGGCAAACTTGAACGCACCCTCATTGGCCTCAGCGCCACTGTTACAGAAATGCACCTTGTCGGCAAAGCTGGTCGCACACAGCAGCTGGGCCAGTTGGGCATGGGGCGCCGTGTGGTAGAGATTGCTTACGTGTAGCATTCCCGATGCCAGCGATTCACCGATGGCCTCAGCCACGCCAACATCCTGGTAGCCTAGCGCGTTGACGGCGATGCCGGCCACGCAGTCCAGGTAAGCACGGCCCTCGGTGTCGTAGAGGGTGCTGCCTTCCCCGCGCGCCAGTACAAAAGGCGCCCGGCCATAGACGCCGAGCACGTGATTCTGTTCAAGCCCGATCACTTCCTGTGCGTTCATTCGCTTCCTTCTCCAAAGGCTGAATAGTCAACGATCCACGGTCCATTCGGCCGATGGCGTGCGAATCGCACAGCGTCCACCGGCCCTTGACCCTGTCAATGCCTATCGACTCCCGATCACCCCTGTGCCTGTTCCATCCTGAATCCCTGCCAGGTTGGTGATCACTGCCTGCGCCACCCCGTTGCGCACCGCATCGACTGCGCTGCGCACCTTGGGAATCATGCCCCCAAAGATGATGCCTTCGTCGATCCAGTTCTCAGCCTGATCGGCCGTGACGGCGCGCACGACACGGCCCGCCACCAGGATGCCCGGAACGTTGCTGATGAAGACCAACTTGATGGCGCCCAACTTGGCAGCAACGGCAGTCGCCGCATGGTCGGCGTTGACGTTGTAGCTCTGTGCATCGAGCGCGCCGAAGCTCACCGGGCTGACCACCGGCACAATATCGGCTGTGATCAACGCGCGCAGCAGGTGATCGTCAACATCCTGAATGTCGCCGACGCGGCCGAGGTCGCCCAGCGGATGCCACATCTTCTCGACATAGATCGTGCCGTCATCTACGCCGCTGATGCCAGCCGCGCGCACGCCGGCGTTGATGAGCGCACGCACGATCCGTTTATTGATCAAGCCGCTCAAAACCATCTCAACGATATCCATGCTGGCGTCGTCGGTCACACGCAGTCCCTCGACGCGCACCTCGGACAAACCGAGCTTTGTCTGCAGGTCGGTAACAGCCTTGCCGCCGCCATGCACGAGCACCGGGCGATGGCCCTCGTGACGCACAGCTTGCACCGCCTGCACCAGCCCATAGAGAAAGTCGGGGTCATCCAGTTCGTTACCGCCAACTTTCAGAACGACAATATAGTGTTCGGCATTTTCTGGTTGATCCATGATGGTTCCGTTATCGCAGTCCTGCAGTCTCGTCCAGACCACAGGCAAGGTTGAGGCACTGCAGCGCCTGGCCGCTGGCGCCCTTGAGCAAATTATCTTCGGTCGCCACGATGATGAAATCGCGGCAGCCGGGATCACCCGGGTCGTCCGGCGTGATACTGATCGCGCAGCGATTGGTGTGGACGGTGTGCCGCAGCGATGCCTGTTGGCCGGCGGGCAGCAGGTGAATAAAAGGCTCACCCACATAGGTCTCGGCATAGAGGTCGCGAATCTGCGCCTCGGCCACCCCCTCGGGCACGCGCACATACATCGTGCTGAGGATGCCGCGATTGACCGGCAGCAAGTGCGGAGAGAAGGTAAAACGGCACTGCCCATTGCCCGACGCGCCGTTGAGCACCAGTTCCATCTCGGCAATGTGACGGTGACGATAGCCGATGTTATACGGTGTCAGGTTCTCGTTCGCCTCGACAAACAGGTAGGGCAGCTTGGCAGTGCGCCCGGCGCCGCTGACACCGCTTTTACTGTCCACAATGACGCGATCGCCCAGCCAGCCGCTCTTGGCCAGCGGATAGAGGCCGAGGTTGACCGATGTGGGATAGCAGCCCGGCACGGCGATCAGGCGGGCACCGCGCAATTTTGAGCGGTTCACTTCGCACAGCCCATAGACGAACTCAGACAGCAAGTCCGGCGCCGTATGTTTCAGCCCGTACCAGCGTTCGTAGGCCGCAGCGCTATCCAGGCGAAAGTCGGCGCTGAGGTCGATGACACGGATACCCGCGCCGGCGAAGGTGCAAGCTGCGCCGATAGAGTGCCCGTGGGGCAGGCAGAGAAAGACCGCATCGACCTCGCCGGCTCGAGCGTAGGCATCCTCCAGTGAAATCAACGGATCATCCCCTGGTACAGGGTGTATGTCGTTGAGACGCTTGCCCGCGCTGCTCGCGCTCGTGATCCAGCCAAGCTGCACCTGCGGATGGC
>CAIRNL010000854.1 GCA_903879975.1 uncultured Chloroflexota bacterium
ACATCCTCATGGTTGCCCGGCCCTGCCTGGCTAAAGCCCACCGCATTTCCGCGTCCATCTGTGAGCAAGGCATGGCTCTTGGTGCCGCCGATGTCAACTCCGAGAAAGTAGTCCACGGGCGGCCCTTTCCGTTGCAGGGTGGTCGTTGAAAAATTGGGGCAGATAGGGGCGGTTGATCGCCAGCATCTCGTCCAGCACGGCATCGATCTGCCCCTCGGCGGGCCCCAGCGGATGGGCGAGCAAGGCCTGGTAGGCTGCCTCACGGTCGCCATGGACGGCCGCATCCACGGTGAGGAGCTCGTAGGCCTTGACTGCGGCCAACAACCCTGCCACGGCAGGATGGAGCGGCGCTGCAGGCAGGGGTTCTATCCCGGCGCGCCGCACGCTACAGGGCAACTCCATCACCCAGTCGTCGGACACGCCAGGGACAGCGCCGCGGTTGACCGCGTTGACCACATGCACCTCACCCAGGTCGTTGTAATGGGCGTTGAGCAGCTGCGTAGCCACTGTCGAATAGTAGGCACCGCCGCGCTTCATCAGATCGGCCGGTGGCTCGTTCAGCGCCGGGTCGGCATACTGCAGCAGCAGATCGCGCTCGACCTCCATCACCGCTTCTGCGCGCGACGGCGGCCAGTGGGATTGCTCCGCGATCATCTTGCCGGTATCGTAGAAGTAGTGCAGATAATAGTTGGGGATCATGCGCAGCGTTGCGACCAGATGGGGCTGCCACTCGGGTTCGGCTGCACTGCGCAGTTCGCTCAGGTAGCCGTCAAGAATTTGGGGCCAGACATCCTCGCCGTCGATCGTAAGACCACGGTGCCAGGTCAGGTGGTTGAGTCCCAGCGTGTCGAGATGGACGCGCTCCGGCTCGACAGCGATGCCGGTCATCTGCTCCCACGCCTCGATCAGGTGCATCTTGGTGGTCAGGGGCACATTGCAGACGCCAACCGACGAAACGTCGGGCGCGTAGCGTGCCAGTGCCTCGGTGACCAACCCGGCCGGATTGGTGAAGTTGACCAGCAGCGCGCCAGGCGCCAGTTCGGCCATATCGTGGGCGATACTGAGAATCACCGGAATGGTGCGCAGCGCTTTGGCCATGCCACCGATGCCGGTTGTTTCCTGGCCAACCAGGCCGTGACGCAGCCCCAGGTATTCATCCTGCCTGCGCGCTTCCATCCAGCCTACGCGCAGTTGCGTCGTCACGTAGCTGGCGCCTTGGATGGCCGCACGACGGTCCGTCGTCAGATGCACCGTGAACGGTGATCCCTTGGCCGCAGCCATCCGCTGAGCAAAGCCACCGACGACGTCCAGCCGTTCGGGCAGAATATCGTAGAGCCAGAGTTCACGCAGGGGGAAGGTTGCCGCGCGCGCCAGGAAACCGTTGATCAATTCGGGCGTGTAGCTGGAGCCGCCGCCCATGACAGCCACTTTCATGTGCATCTCCTCTGTCGCCAGTTCACTGGATCACCAGCAGGGTCATCGATTCAGGCGGTAGGGTGACGTCAGTGGTCGGGCCAAGCACAAGTATGCCGTCCGGCTTGGCAGCATGATCCGGGTCGAAGCGAATGACATCTGCCGCGCTCCCGGCGGCCAGGCCGGCGATTTGCAGCGACTTCGTCACAGCCGCATCCTTGAGATTGATCAGCAACACGGTCAGCGCTCCATCCTGGCGGCCGGCGGCATAGACTGTGACCAGTGGGTCATCGGTCGCTGCAAAGTGCAATTGGTCGCCGAACTGCTTGTACATCTGATACGTGTAGTAGGCAGGACGCGGCCCAGCGCGTTTCAAGATTCCGAAGCCGCTCTCGGCGCCGCTGACAAGCAGGAAGTGCGACACAATGTCGACCCGTTCCATGATCAGCCGGCCCAGCACGTCGCCCAGCCAGATGGCGCTCAGATGGGAGTCGGGCGTCGCCTCGCCAGAGACAGCCTGCGACCAATGCGAGTTCATCTCCGTAATCGCAACAGGCAGGTCACGCCCTGTCTCGCGACGAATCACATCACGCAGGGCACGAATGATCTGTGTCCACTCCTGGGCATTGGCGCGCAGCGCGCCGGCCGTGGCTGGGGTACGTTCCGCATTGTTGGGAAAGGGATAGCGATGAATGGAGACGATATCGACGGCGTCACCGTTCATCTGCAAAAAAGTGCGCAGCCAGTCACGGCCGGCAGAATCCTTGGGGTCTACAGGGTCGCGCCCGGCCCACTGGTGGATCTCCGGCCCGATCAGCAGGATCGAAGGGTCAACGGCACGCATGGCCGCAGCAAATTCGCGCCAGGCGCGGCTGAAGGTCTCAGCATCCCAAGCTAAGCCGCGACCTTCGTACAGGCTCGGCTCATTGCCGATGGACCAGTACTTGATCGCGTAGCCTTGCTCCTGGTTGGCGTAACGGACAGTGGCGGCAGCTTCCGCCGGGGTGCTGTCACGGAAGCGAACATGTATGTAGGGCTCAGCGCCCATCTTGCGTGCCAGGTCGACAAGCTGATCGATCTGGTAGGTCTGGAGCTTGTTGGCATCGCCCCATTCACCCCCCGGGTAGCGGATGATCGTCAGGGCGCTGTCGTAGGCCAACGGCAGCGTTTCGGGGCGTAACGAGACCCACGGCCCGTAGTTGGTGCCGAAGATGAGCGGGCTGATGGCACCCAGGTCGACGGCGGGATCGACGAACAGCCCATTGACTGCAACGGTGGGCAGCGGCGTCCAGGTCGGCAGCGGCGGCAACGTGAGACCCGGGGGCGGCGTCTCCGTCGGCAACACAGGCACAGGGGTCGGCAGCTCGGCAGCTGGCGGGATCGCCGCGCCGCAACCCACCGCCAGTGCCAGAAACGACATGACAGCGACCACGCGCAGAGCCTGGGCAAAGAGTTGCCCCCGATAGAACAAGCTTCGTATGAGCTTCATGAAATGCATACCTTCTATCGTAAGCCGGTGCGCTCGGCCTTACTGATCGCTAGATAGCAAGTCAGGCGTGGCTCATGCGCCTGACTCACAACGCCTGACCCGTGACCCGCAACACCGTCACAGACAACCAACGATAGCCTATTTCTCGACGCCGGTCACGACCACGCCCTGGATAAAGACACGCTGAGCCAGGAAGAAGAGAAGCACGGGCAGGGCCATTGCCATCAGAGCCGCAGCCTGGATCAGGGGTGGATTGGCGCCGTAAATGTTGTTGAAACGCGGCAGTGCGACCGAGATCGGTTGCAGATCGGGCACGGTGGACAGATAGAGCAGCGGGCCAAAATAGTCATTCCAGGCAAACACCAGGTGGAACAGGGCAACGGCAAGCATCACCGACTTGCACTGCGGAATGATCATCGACCACAGAATCCGGATCGGACCGGCGCCGTCAATCTGCGCAGCCTCATCCATTTCGCGGGGGATCGTCATGATGTACTGGCGCATCAAGAAGACATTATACGCATTGGAGAAGAAGTGCGGTACAGTCAGCGGCAACCATGTCGCCACCCAGCCGATGCGCACAAAAAAGGCGTAGGTCGGCACGATCGTGACGGCAGCAGGCAGGAAAATGGTCGAGATGAGCACCGTGAACCAGAAATTGCGCAACGGAAAACGGAAGCGGGCAAAACCGTAGCCAACCAGCGTCGACGAGATCACGGTGCCGATGACGCCGATGAGGGCGATCCCCAACGTATTGCGGAAGAGCAGGGGAAAGTCGATCTTGACCCACGCTTCGTAAAAATTGCTCCAGGTCGGAGAGGGGGTCCACGCCCGATCGAGTGTGCGCCAGGCACCCTGCCAGACAATTTCGCCTGCCGCCAAGTTGTTAGGGTCGATGAACGTACTCTCCTGCCGCCCTTTCTTCACGATCGCCAGGCTTTGGGTCGAGCCGTCCGGCAGCGGCACCTCGTAGACATCGAGTGTTTTGCCGTCGATCTCCGCTGTGCCCGGCATGGCGGGCCAGACCGGTGCCCCAGCCTCCGACATCTGGTCTGTGGTCTTGAGCGACGTAAAGACCATGTTGAAAAATGGCAGGAGAAAAAGGAAGACGATGAATGCCGTGATCGACGTCAGGAGAATTCTGCGCAGAATCTCGCCGAGCCGGCCTGTGCGAATTGTCTTGGTGGGTTGGGTCGTCGTGACTGCCATCAGCCTCATCCTATGCTACACACTCTTGCTCTTCACATGCACTCTATCCGCCCGGCTTTGTGGGCGGGGAACCAGGCCCCTGCTCTCGGTTAGTGGCTATCGGCCGTGTAGTAGACCCAGTACTTCTGGGTGCCAAACATCACAAGCGTCACGACCAGAATAATGGCGAAAAGGAGCCACGCCATGGTGGCACCGTAAGCCATGTTTTGGTAGGTGAAGAATTGCTTGTAGAGATAGAGGTTGTAGAACATCGTGGCGCCGCCGGGCGCGCCCGTCCCCTGATTGAGCACGAGAGGAACGGTGAAGTACTGGAAGAGCCCCACAATGGCCAGCGTCAAGTTGTAGAAAATCACAGGCGAAATCAAGGGCAGGGTCACGTTGAAGAGGGTGGCCCACCACCCCGCACCGTCGATGCGGGCGGCGTCGTACATCTCGGTAGGCACGCCCTGGAGCGAAGCCAGAAAGATCAGCATGGCGTTGCCGACCCCCCAAATGCCCAGGATGACCAGCGCAGGATAGACCCATGTCGTGTCGTTCACCCAGTTCGGCGGATTGGCGAAGCCGATGGCGCGCAATGACTCGTTGATCCAGCCAGTTTCGGGGTTCAGAAGCGCCCCCCACACGAAGATCGCTGCCACAAATGGGACAATGTACGGAAAATAAAAGAGCGTCCGAAACAGATTCTTGCCGTAGAGCTGCTTGGTATTGAGCAATATCGCCAGCGCCAGTGGAAAGAGAATGGCGACCGGCAGGGCAATCAATCCGTACTTCAGTGTGACGCCAAGCGATCCCCAAATCTGCGAGTCGCTGGTTAACTGTTGGTAATTCTGCAGTCCGATCAACTGAAACGAATCAGTACCTAACTTGAAGTTGGTGAAACTCATGGCCAAGGCCGCAACAGTGGGAAGAAAGGTGAAAGCAAAGAAACCAATCAAGAACGGGGAGATGAAAATGTACCCCCAGGTTGCTTCCCGTCGCGACAGAACGGCGGATCGCCGTTGCGCTGTTCGGTCGGCCGCCTGAGCCGTCGATGACGTTTGCGTGACACTGGCCATTGCTTCCTCTCCTTGGCTGCAGAAATCCGGTGGGGCCGTACCGGCCGGTACGGCCCCACCGAGATCATCAATCGATTACTGCGCGCGATCGAAGATCGCCTGAAGGTCAGCCTGCATGCTGGCCGCTTCGGCGTCGAAGTCGACGCTGGCTTCGTTCATGACCA
>CAIRNL010000855.1 GCA_903879975.1 uncultured Chloroflexota bacterium
CCTTACGAGAGGGTGCGTACGGGCTCGGTGCGACCCGGTGGCAAACCGTGTGGAGCCACGTGCTGCCCTATTCCCTGCCGGGCATCCTGACTGGTGTGATTCTTTCCGTATCGCGCGCCTTCGGCGAGACTGCACCGTTGATTGTGGTCGGTGTCTCAACCTTCATCGTGGTGAACCCTGACAGCCCGTTTGCCAAATTTACGACCTTGCCTGTCCAGATTTATCAGTGGACTTCACGCCCGCAAGAAGAATTCCAACGGCTGGCCGCCGCCGGTATTCTCGTATTGCTCTTTCTATTACTTACGGTCAATGCGACTGCGATCATCCTACGCAACCGCTTCTCCAGGAGATATTAGTGCCATGTCTGCCGCTCCAACGTCCATTCAGCCGGCTACAAACGGCCAGTATGCAATTGAGGCACACGACCTCAATGTTTATTATGGCGGCTTTCACGCCGTAAAGAACATCAATCTACAGATCGAACGCCAGAAGATCACGGCGCTGATCGGCCCATCCGGTTGCGGCAAGAGTACGGTGCTGCGCGCGTTCAACCGTATGAATGACCTGGTGCCGATTGCGCGTACCGCAGGCGAAGTACGGTTTCACGGCAAGAACATCTACGCTACGGATGTCGATGCTGTGGAAGTGCGCCGTCGGATCGGCATGGTCTTTCAGAAGCCCAATCCGTTCCCCAAGAGCATTTACGAGAACATCGCCTGGGGTGCCAAAATCAATGGTTTCAAGGGTAACCTGGAGCAACTCGTCGAGGAGTCGCTGCGCAGTGCGGCGCTGTGGGATGAAGTCAAAGACAAGCTCAAGCAGAGCGGCTATTCTTTGTCGGGCGGGCAACAGCAGCGCCTGTGTATCGCCCGCGCCATTGCCGTGAAGCCGGACATTATTCTCATGGACGAGCCGTGTTCGGCGCTCGATCCGATTGCCACGTTGCGCATCGAGGAGTTGATGCGCGATCTGGCGCAACAGTACACCATCATCATTGTCACGCACAATATGCAGCAGGCGTCACGCGTCGCCGACTACACCGCCTTCTTCATGGTCGATGACTCGCGTACCGGCTTCCTGGTCGAATACGGCGAATCCAATCAGATTTTTACCAAGCCCAACGATCAACGAACCGAAGACTACATCACGGGCCGTTTTGGTTAAAGCTGTCTGCCCGCTCCGTGCCCGTTGACCCCACTGCGCTGCGGTTCTTTGCCCATTGGACATCCCGGATTGGGGTGTTGACAACAATGCAGAGTTCGGCTATAGTGAAAGCGCTTTCAGAGACATTTCAGAAAACTAGATCGATCATCTATTGATTGCTCGTTTCGTTCCTCGAAAGAGTAAGAGCGATCTTCTTAGGCAGGTTGCGCCTTCATAGCGTGAAAAGCGCCTGTGTTTTGTCTGCAATCATGCCAGATGTTGCCGTCAGGCCGTTCATTTTGCAATGGGCTCTGGGGGTTGCGGCGATTTATGTGACAGCGCGTGAAAGCGCTTTCAGATTTGATGGTTGCTATGTCGGAACGCAACACCAAACAGAGAGCGACGATTTCCGATGTAGCGCGTCTGGCAGGCGTATCCATTTCCACCGTAAGCCGGGTATTGAACGACACGGCCCCCGTTTCAGACGACGTCGAGAAGCGGGTACGGCAGGCTGTGGAATTGCTCAGCTACGCGCCACATGCGGCAGCCCGCAACCTGGCCGTACGCAAAACCAACACGGTGGGACTGCTTCTGCCGGCATTGAGCAGCAGTTTTTTCGCACCCATGTTGCGTGGGATCGAATCGGCCATCCGCAGGAGCGAGTACCACTTGCTGGTTCATGCCAGCCTGCGCAGCGGAGACAACGACCCCTGGCAGCGCCATCCCATCGGGGCGCACAACGCCGACGGGATGCTGCTGTTTGTCAACAGCAGCGACGACGAAGAGATTCTGCGCAACTACCGGCGCGATTTTCCCATGGTGCTACTTTTTTTCAAGGGACCGAAGGGTACGGACATTCCCTACGTCAGCTTTGACAACGCAGGTGGTATCCATCAAATTGTCGAGCATCTGGTCTCTGTGCATGGCCGGCGCCGTATTGTCTACTTGCGCGGTCCGGTCGGCAACCAGGATTCGGAGGAGCGTGAGTTGGCTTACCGCCTGGCGCTGGCACAGTTGGGGCTTCCGTATGACGCAGCTTTGGTTGCACGTGGCGACTATTCAGAGCAGGGCGGGCAGGCTGCTGTCGAGCAACTTTTGGCGACCGGCGTGCCTTTCGATGCGGTTTTTGCAGGCGACGATGAAGCAGCAACCGGTGTGATTGCGGCGCTGCGCGCTGCAGGGCGCAGTATCCCCGAGGATATCGCGGTGGTCGGTTTTGATGACCTGACGTTTGCCGCGCATCTCAATCCGCCGTTGAGCACCGTGCGCGCCCCGATCGAGCGGGCCGGCAGTCTCGCTGCGCGGATGTTGTTGGCAATCTTGCATGGGGAAGAAGTGCCGTCGGCCTCTCCCCTGCCTGTAGAGTTGGTGATCCGCCGATCGTGCGGCTGCCAGGCATCAGTGCCTGCCCCGGCTGCCGGTCCTGGTTCATGTCGATAGATTCGGTAGGTACCTTTTTCTCGTTTCATGTCTAAAAGGAGAGTTTGAGGAATGCGTAAGTCTATCCTGCTGTTGTTGTCTGTGCTGGTCATTGCCAGCATGCTGGTGTCCGCCTGTGGCGGTGCTGCACCGGCGCCTGCAGCCCCGGCCGAAGAAGCGGCCCCGACCGAGGCTGCTCCTGCTGAGGCCGCCCCTGCTGAAGCGGCTGCTCCAGCCAGTGGCGATCGCGTCCAGATTCGTTGGTTTATCGGCCTCGGCACCGGCTCCGACGCCCAGCAAATTCCGGTCGAGGAAGAAATCGTCAAGCGCTTCAATGAATCGCAGGATCGCATCGAACTGGTCATGGAAGCTGTTCCGAACGCGTCTGCGCGCGATGCGCTTGCCACCCAGATTGCTTCCGGCAATGGGCCGGATATCGTCGGTCCTGTGGGCTGGGATGGCTCGAATGCCTTCTACGGCCAGTACCTGGACCTGACGCCGTATATGATGAATTTTGACAGTGAAGGTCTGGATCCGGCGCTCATCAATATGTATCAGACGGAAACCGGCGCCCAGGTGGGTCTGCCCTTCCTCGTCTTCCCGGCCGTGACCTACTACCAGAAAGAGATGTTCGACGAGGCAGGTCTGAACTACCCACCGGCCAAGTACGGTGACAAGTATGTCATGGCAGATGGCACTGAGGTCGACTGGAACTGGGCGACGGTCGAAGAGATCGCCAAGATTCTGACCGTCGATGCCAATGGCAACGATGCCACGTCGCCTGACTTCGACAAGAACAACATCGTGCAGTACGGCTTCTCCTTCCAGTGGCAGACTGACCTGCGCTACATTGGCAGCTACCTCGGTGGTGCGGCGTCGCTGGCCGGCGCAGATGGCAAGACAGCGACGATTCCGGAATCGTGGGTGGAGGGCTGGAAGTGGTGGCACAACGCCATGTGGGGTGAGACGCCGATTGCGCCGAGTGGCCCGGTTCTGGCTGCTCCCGAATTCCAGCCCAGCGGCTTTGCCAGCGAGCGTGTTGCGATGAGCGTATCGCCGAGCTGGTATACCTGCTGTATCGCGGATGCCGGCGAGACCTGGGATATGGGCGTGATGCCCAGCAATGCCGAGGGCGTTGTCAACTCCCGCATGGATGCCGACACCTTCCGCATTTTGAAGGACACCAAAAATCCGGACGAGGCCTACGAAGTGTTGAGCTACCTGCTGGGCGACGCTGCTGTCGAGCTGGCCACGATCTACGGCGGCATGCCGGCTCGCCTTTCACAGCAGCAGGCGTTCTTCGATGCCAAGAAAGAACAGTTCCCCTTCGTGACGAACTGGGACGCCATCGTGCAGGGCCTGGCTTACCCGGACGTTCCCAGCGCCGAGGCGTACATGCCCAACTACAATGAGGCACGCGACCGTATCACCCAGCTGGAGACCCTGGTCATGAACGAAGCCAGCGTCGACTTCGACGCCGAAGCGGCCAGCATGCAGGCTGACCTTCAGGCGATCTTCGATCGCGCGCAGTAATCGATTGATGTCTCGGTGGGGCTGTACCGGCTGGTACGGCCCCACCGGATTTCTGCAGTCAAGGAGAGGAAGCAATGGCCAGTGCCACGCAAACGTCATCGACTGCTCAGGCAGCCGACCGAACAGCGCAACGGCGATCTGCCGTTCTGTCGCGACGGGAAGCAACCTGGGGGTACATTTTCATCTCCCCGTTCTTGATTGGTTTCTTTGCTTTCACCTTTCTTCCCACTGTTGCGGCTCTGGTCATGAGTTTCACCAACTTCAAGTTGGGTACTGATTCGTTTCAGTTGATCGGGCTGCAGAATTACCAACAGTTAAGCAGCGACTCGCAGATTTGGGGATCGCTTGGCGTCACCCTGAAGTACGGGTTGATTGCCCTGCCGGTCGCCATTCTCTTTCCACTGGCGCTGGCGATATTGCTCAATACCAAGCAGCTCTACGGCAAGAATCTGTTTCGGACCCTTTTTTATTTTCCGTACATTGTCCCATTTGTGGCAGCGATCTTCGTGTGGGGGGCGCTTCTGAACCCCGAAACTGGCTGGATCAACGAGTC
>CAIRNL010000856.1 GCA_903879975.1 uncultured Chloroflexota bacterium
GCCGCACGTGCGCAAGAATTCCGGCCAGGATCAGGAGCAGCAGCGTCACGCCGCCGATCCACAGGCCGTTGCGCGTGCTCTCCGGCGCATAGATGAGGTCGAAGCGCACCGCACCTGCCGGCGCCGGAATGCCAAGAAACGCCAGATTTGTACGCACCGGTTCGAGGAATGTGAGCCCGTCCGTCTCTGGCCAGGTTCCTGCGGGACAGGTTGTTTCCTCCATCCCGCAGCGTGCGTCGACGACTTGCCACCCTGGCATCCAGTTCTCACTGACGACCAGCAGGCCCGCTGTAGGGCTGTCGACGCGCACCGTGTAGCGCCCCGGCGCCAGGGGCGTGAGGCTGACTGTCGCGTCGATTGCCGTTGGGGCAGGCTGGCCGGTATCGGGCACGCCTGTCGCTGCCGGCACGACGGCAATTGCCCGCAAGTCGACTGTGGGGTCGGCGAGCAGCGTCACGGCGTCGTCGTCGGCCGCAGACAGGATGCTGCCCACAACCCAGGCACGCGGGGTAGGGGTCGCCAGCCGGTGCAGATAGGTCGTGTCGGATGCCTGCGGGAACTCAGCAAGCAGCGTGCTGGGCACAAACAGTTCACGCCGCCACGTCAGCACATGATCCACGCCCGTAAGCTGCCACATGCGGTCGAGCGGGAATTCTGTGAAGAGGCGGGCATAGTGTGCCAGGCGCAGCGGGCTCGCCCCCCACACATCCTCGACGCCGGCGCGCATGCCGTAATTTTCGTAGACACGAAATTCGTTGTAGGTGCGGCCGGCTAAGCCCACGCTGGCACTGCCTGTCTCGGCTACAGCGCGCTGTAGCGCCTCCACTTCCGGCGGCAGGATTGTCTTGCGTGTCGGGCCGAACTCCGCCGCGTTGGTTGCTCCGTTTGCCCACAGCAGATTGGCAAAGAGCAGCGTGCCGAGCAGCCACGTGCGCCGTTCACTCCAGCCCGGCCAGCGCAGCATCACGGCGAACGCCGCCGCCAGCGTGATCGTGATCGCAGCAATCAGCAGATAGTGCCACTGGCCGATGGCGCTCCGTCCGGGCAACTGCCACAACATGCCGAAAAGATAGACTGCACCTGTCGCCAGCCCGGTGTAGAGCGTTGCCAGCCAGGCGCGCAGCCGTTGCGGCAGCAGGTGAAGTGCCAGCATGCCGTAACCGGCCAGCACGCTCAACCCCAACGCAACCAGGTACGCGGCACGTTCCTGGCCGCGAAAAAGGTTGAAGCCGGGTGCCAGCCAGTAGAAGAGCGGATAGAGAAAGCCGTTGCTGCCGTAGGAGAGAAGCAGCGCCACCAACGCCAGCCCGCCAAAAAATGCCACGCCGGCACGCAGGCTCATGGGCAGTGGCGCTGCCGGCACGTCCGGCCGTGGCTGGCGGCGCTGCATCAGCGCAGCGCCGCCAGCGACAAAGGCCAGCCCCAGGCTGATGGTGCCGACGTACAGCGGCGAGTAGGTCGTGAGGACGCCCGGCAGCAGTGCCTGCCAAGTATCTTGCAACGGAAAGCCGCCACTGACATAGGCGTAGTCGACATTGGCCCGCACACTCCATTGTGCAAATTCGATGCTGGGGAGCAACTGCGGCGCGCTCAAGCCCAGCGCCACCGCGCCAGCCAAGAACATCCCGGCCATGGCTGCTCCCCACGCTCTACCGTGCATCAGCGCATGTCGCCCTAGAATCAACAGGGTGGCCAGCCAGGCCCCTGCAGCATACAGAATGTAGAGAAAAGTCTGCGAGTGACCGCCGAGAAACGCCACGGCCAATGCCACGCCGGCTGCAATCCAGCGCCCCCATGCGCGTGGCACTTCCACGGCGCGCAGCAGCAGCCACAGGATCAGGGGCAGCCAGATGGCCGTACGCAGCACGGCAAGTTGCACGGGCGGGTAGCCGGTCAGGTAGCCTGAAAAGGCAAAAGTCATGCCGGCCAGCAGCGCAGCGTCGCTGCGTGCGGTCAGCTTGCGGACGAGCAAGAAGGTGAACCACGCACCCAACACGATGTGGGCAATCGCCTCAACCTGCAGGATGTAGAGCCGCGTCCCAGGCGCAGTCCACAGCAACGTCACGCCCAGCAAGGCGTTGCTGACTGGATAAAAGATCGCGGCCTGCACGTCGGCCAGAAAGGGGTGGCCGCCATAGGTGAATGGGTTCCACAGCGGCAGGCGTCCGGACAACACTTCATCTTGTAGGAAGAGACTGAAAGGCAGGAAATGGTGTGTGAAGTCGCCGTCGGGAAAGGTGCGCAGGCCGAGCACGATCGGTGCGTAGAAGAGCACCGCCAGCCCCACCAAGCCGGCCACGATGGCCGCCCATGCGTGGCCGCGTCGGCGTGCCGGGCGCAGGGCGGAGCGGGCGGACGGCAGCTGGCTGGTCATGAACGGCTCCTGTCTCGCCTACTATGGTTTGACCACGCGCACCGCGCCGAGCGAAACAAAGTCGGGGCCGTCGATGGTGATCAGGCGTGCACCTTCATCGTTCGGGTTGTAGAGACCGGCGATCAGCAGGTACTCGCCTTCCGGCGTATTCCTGGGCACGAGCAGGCCGGCGCGCTCGGTGAGAATCTCGCGTGCGGGCCGGCTGCTGAAGGTGGTGTAATTGTCGTCCGGCCCGCTGTCGAGCTGTGCCAGCGGGATGTTCTGCCCGCTGAGCAATTGCACGAACCAGCGCAGATCCTGGTCGGTTGGCGCCTCCAAGCGGTACTGCAGTTCGATAGGGATCGGCTTGCCAGCCACCGCTACGGAAGGCGTGCGGACTGAAGTGATGGTGATCTGTTCAGCACGGCGCCCCAGCAAGGCCGTGTTGATCGCGCGCGTTTCGATACCGCTCAGGCGCACGGGCGTGGCATACTGGAGCAGGCGCAGGTTCTCGTACCAGGTATCAGTCGCTTTGAACGCACGATCGGCCAGCCAGCGCTCGACGGTGTTGTCGGGATCGTTGGGCTGCACGCCGTCGGTCACAAACCAGATGCGGTCATTCTCTGCCAGCACCCGCTCGAGGATCGGTGCGGTCTCGGTGCGGTTCATGCTGTCCAATGCATAGCCGTAGGCGGGAATGTCCGTCTTGCACTCGCCGGGCATCCAATTCATGGGAATCTGGTAGGCGGTGGGCGCAATGTTGACGAACGCATCGGTGGCTGAGACCGTCTGGCAGATGTCGCGTAGGATCGCGCGATACCCGCTGTCTTTCTGGCCGTAGCTAGGTTCCGGCCCGACCTCGCCCGCCCATGTCGCAATCACGAAGACCGGTATGAGGATCGCCAGGATCAGGGTGGGCGTGCTGATCGACGAGCGCTTGGGCGCGACAGCGGCGCGCCACCAGAGGATGAGTGCGCCGCCCAGTGTCACAATCGCTGCGCCGCCGATCAGCAAGACGAGCCAGCGGATCGTGCCGTCTACCCATAGCCAGGCTAGATCGCTGTTGGCGATGAAATTCGACTGCATCAGTCGAAACTGGCCGATGACGGGGCTGTCCAGCAACGCGGTCAAGGCTTGTGCCGGCGGCCCGTAGCGCAGCGGGTCTGCCCAGTCAGTCGGGTAGCGATCGCGTAGTTGAATCTCATAGTTGACGAAGTTGACGCTGACCGCCGCCAACTGGACGACGACGGAGATCGCAGCCAGAACGAGGGTGATCCAGTGCAGCGGGTGCAATCGGCGCCAGCGGAAGGGCGTGTCCGTCGTGGATTCGATGACGGGCGCCAGCAACAGTACCCAGAAGGGCGTAAGCGGCACGAGGAAGCGTGGCCCCCAGGCAAAGCCGCCCCACCACATCCACCACAGGCTGTACAGGCCGATCAACGCAGCACTCAGCGCGGCGATGAGTATGGCTACACTGCGCTGGCGGCGCGCAAATGGCACGAACGCCATGAGGCTGGCTACAAACAAAGGGGTATGCCAGAAGACCCCGCGGTACGGGCTGACGAGCAGTCCCCAGAAGCCGGTCAGGAAGGGCGTGGTGAAGCCCTCGCCGCTGTCGAAGTGATAGCCGGTCTCCAGCGGGCTGCCGAACCGTACGAAGTTGTAGAGCATGAGCAGCGCGCCGGCCACTAGCAGCGGGACTGCAAAGGCCACCACGCCTGCGAGCAAGCTGCCCCAGCCGGCACCTGGCCGCTGCGCGCTACGCCGCCGGCGGATTGCCCAGTCGGCCAGCCACCAGCTGCTGAGGATGGCGATCAGCACGGCATGCGCGGTGACCGTGGTCAATGTCAACGCAGTGCCAACGCCGGCGATCAGCATCCACCGCCAGCGCCCGCTCTGCCGCCATGTCAGCATGCCGTACAGGCAGAGTAACAGGCCGAGCGCGCTCAGCGGCTCACCGAAGAATTGATTGGCGTAAGGCCAGGCGATCGTCGCCAATCCGAAGAGCAGGCCGAGTATCATGCCTGTTCGATCCCCATATCCCAGCCGCAGCGCAGTCAGCCATAACAGCGCTGCGGTCAGCGCCGTGAGGATGCCGCTCCACAGCAGCGTCGACTGTAATTGGCCGATTTGCACGTTCAACTCGGTGATGGCATGCAGCAGCAGGTACCATGGCACAGCCAGGAACGTCGGCGCCGGTCCTTTCTTGGAGAAGACCTGGCCGTCGGGTCCGAATGCGCCCAGCACCTCGCCGGGGCTGTTGACGTACTGCGTCCAGGCGATGGTGTTGGTATCCACTTCGCCACGCAGCGCGAGCGACTCCGTCACAGCAAAGAGGCTGACTTCGTCGATGACATGAAAGCGGCCAGAACTGGTGAGCGTATAGACGCAAACCAGCAGCGCTATCAATAACAAGAGGCCAAACAGTCGGATGCGTTGCATGGCGTCACGTTGCATGTGCCGGGTGCTCAGGCGTTGAGTCCGTAAAGACGCAGGCGAAGCACGGCAGCCGTGTATTTCTTGAAGACCGACCAGAAGCCGGTTTTGCTGTCGCCGTGGCGGCGCAGGATGTAGAAGACCGGCACTTCAAGAATCTTCCAGTCCTGGCGCCAGGCAGCCAACAGCAGACGAATGAAGTAGTCGCCGTAGCCATAAAAAATGGCTGGGAAGAGCGGTGCCAGCGAGTAGAGCCGCTGGCGGCGGATGGCGAAGTAACCGCTCAGGTTGTCCTGGATCTGCGTCTGAAAGAGTGCGCGGATAAAAATGTTGTAGATCTGGCTGAAATGGTAGCGTAGACGATCTTCCATGCCGCCGCGCATGACAAAGCGGCTGCCGATGACCAGGTCGTAGTAGCGCAGGAGGTCCACCATCTGCGGGATCATGGCCGGATCGTGGTTGAAGTCCGTGTCCATGACGACCAGCGTGCGGCCTTGCGCAGCGAGCAGACCGTCGCGAATGGAGTTAGCCAGCCCCTTGTCCTGTGTACGTACGAAGAGCCGCACCATGCCACGGCTGCCTGCAGCGATTGGAGCGGCTGCGGTGCCTGGGATGCGGTAGCGCAGGCGCACGATATCGGCTGTGCCGTCGGGGCTGTTGTCATCGACAACCAGCACTTCATAGCTGTAGCTGGCCGGCGCCAGTTCCTTGTGAATGGCGTCAACCAGGTCGCAGATATTATCCCGCTCATTGAAAGTCGGCAGGATGACCGATACGTCGACAGTGCTTTGGCTCATCACAACGCGCCATTCTACTCTGGCAGGCACAGAATCAAGAAACGAGTCAACGGCTTGCCAGCGCGCAAATCGCGGCACAGATATAGTCTACCTGCGCGTCGGTCAATGCCGGCGAACTGGGAAGGTTGAGGCCGGTGCCGCTCAACTGTAGGCTGACGGGTCGCGGCGTCGGGCTGAAATAGGGTGGCAGCATGTCAAGCGGATAGAAGAAGGGACGGCTGTCGATGCCCTGCTCGCGCAGCGCCAGGATCAGTGCGTCGCGCGTGAGCGGGAAAGGGGGCTCCACCAAGAGCGACACCATCCAGTAGACACTGGTACAGCCGGGGCGCTCAGCCGGCAGCGTGAGGCCGGGCAGTCCGCTCAGGCGCTCAATGTAGCGTGCCGCAATGGCACGCTTGCGCGCGATCAGGCTGGCGATGCGTTCCATCTGTGCCACGCCCACCGCCGCCTGCAAGTTGGTCATACGATAGTTGAAGCCGACCTCGTCATGCCAGTAGCGGCGCTGCGGCGGCATGGCATGGTCGCGCAACATGCGGCAGCGGGCGGCCAGCGCATCGTCGTCGGTGGTGAGCATGCCGCCCTCCCCCGTGGTGACGATCTTGTTGGCGTAGAAACTGAAGGCGGCAATGTCGCCCAGGCTGCCGGCCATGCGCTCGCCGATCTGTGCACCGTGCCCCTCGGCTGCATCCTCGACGATCAGCAGGTCGTGTTCCTCGGCCAGCGCGCGCAGTTCGTCCATCGGCGCCGGATGGCCGTAGAGATGCACGGGCATGATCGCCCGCGTGCGCGGCGTGGTGCGCCGTGCTACGTCGGCTGGGTCGATGCACCACGTCGTAGCGTCGACGTCGGCAAAGACGGGCGTGGCGCCGGTGTAGTGGACGGCATTGGCAGTAGCGACAAAGGTCAGGCTCGGCACGATGACCTCGTCGCCAGGACCGATGCCCAGCGCATGGAGCGCCAGGTGCAGCGCCACTGTGCCGTTGCTGACGCTCACTGCGTTGCGCACACCGCAGAAGCGGGCAAAGTCCTCTTCGAATCGGTTGACGTAGCGCCCCAGGCTGCTGATCCAGCCGCTGCGCACAGCGTCCAGTACGTACTTTTCCTCACGGCCATTGAGCAGCGGCGTGTAGACCGGGATGAAGTCTGGCGGGCGCTGCGATTCTTGTGTTTCGAGATAGGGAAAGAGCGGCAATTGTTCAATCATTGAGCATCTCCACTACGCCGAGGTCAGGTTCAATGCCCGCAGGGTGGCCGGTGGCGTCGAGCCACGACAGGGGCTCCAGGCTGTCGGCATCATAAACCAGCAGGCGTATGGTATAGTCGCCCGGCGCTAGATTCGCGGGCGTGGCCAGATTGTACACGTTGAGGGGCCGATCTGTCGGCTGCCACTGGTCGGGTGCGCGGTGGCGATCGTTGAGCAGTCGCTCGTCGGACTGCGCCAGGCGGTTGCCTGCTGCGTCGTAGATCGCCAC
>CAIRNL010000857.1 GCA_903879975.1 uncultured Chloroflexota bacterium
CAGTCATGCGGGGTGGCATGAGCGGAGTGCCAGGACGGACAGGTGCGTTTCCTGTCCCGAGGGTACAATACGCCCGCCAGGACTTTGTGATAGACGGCAACCTTGCCGTTGATCGATTGTTTCTATCTTTATAGGAGGAAAATTTCACTATGCGACGTCTGAGTAGACTTTTCCTGGCCATGAGCGTCCTCATGGCTATGGTGCTGGCGGCATGTACGGCGCCAGCGGCGCCCAGCGGCGGGGCGGAGCAGGCTGCAGCTCCGGCTGGCGAGCAGGCCAGTGGGGTCACAATGTCCTTCTGGACACGCGACAGCAACCAGGAGCAGGTGCGCAAGCTGGTCGATGCCTGGAATTCGTCGCATGCCAATCAGATTGAGATCACCGTCGTCCCAGCCTCCGAGTACATGACGAAGGTCGGTGCTTCGGTCGGCGCCGGCGCGCCGCCAGACCTGATGGCTGTCGATCTGATCTACGTGCCGCAGTTCGCTGCGGCCAACCAGCTCACCGACATCACCGACCTCGCACAGGGCCTGCCGTATTTTGAGCAGCTGAGCCCGTCCCATGTGCGCCTGGCAACCTATGACGGCAAGGTCTTTGGTCTCCCCTTCAACGCCGAAGGCTCCTATCTGATCTACAACAAGGGGCTCTTCACGCAGGCAGGGCTTGACCCCGAGAATCCACCCAAGACCTGGGCTGAGATTGCCGACGCAGCCGCCAAGATTCGCGCGCTGGGTGATGACATCTACGGCTACTATTTCTCCGGCGCTTGCGCCGGCTGCAATGCCTTCACCTTCCTGCCGCTCATCTGGGCCAGCGGCGGCGACGTCCTGAGTGAGGACGGCAGCACAGCCACGCTGACCGACCCCGCCGTAGCCGGTGCCCTGGACCTCTACCGCCAAATGTGGGCCGACGACCTGATCCCGGCAGGGGCGCAGGCAGACACTGGCGCCGATTTCGCCAATGCGTTCACCACCGGCAAGATCGGCATGGCCGGCACCGGTGCCTTCGCCATCAACAACATCAAGACCAACTTCCCCGATATTGAGTTTGGGGCAACCTACCTGCCCGGCATGGAAGGTGGCGCCTCTTCCTTCGCCGGCGGCGATAGTATCGCCATCCCAGCGGGTTCAAAGTACCCTGAGCAGGCCTTTGAGTTCATCAAGTGGGCAACCTCGGACGAGGTCCAGCTCGAGTACTACGCCAAGGTGAACAACCTGCCCGTGCGCACCGATCTGGCTGAGAACGAGTACTTCGCGCAGGATTCGCGCCTGACAACGGCAGCCGAGGCCATGGCGATGGGCGAGACCCCCTACACGGTCGTCTACAACCAACTCTTCAACGACGCGAATGGGCCCTGGCTCAAGATGATCCAGACGGCAGTCTTTGACGGCAAGGTCGAAGAGGCGGTCAACACGGCCCAGGAAGAGTTCACGAAAATCTTGGCTGGCCAGTAACTTTCCAGCCCGTTCGCTCGCTGACCCGTGTCTTGCCTCCCCCAGGCAAGATGCGGGTCCCACACACCAGGATCTTCTTCATGGCGACCACACAAAGCTCTGTTGGCGCACCTCGGCACAGCCGGCGCAGCACACTCAATCGCCGGCGCAATTTGGCTGGATTTCTCTTTGTCCTGCCGGCTGTGCTGTTCACGCTAGCGATGTTCATCTTTCCCCTGTTGATGACCCTGTGGATGTCGCTGCACGACTGGCCTCTGTTGGGCCAGGCCACATTTCTCGGCATCCAAAATTATGTCGACATGGCACGCGATGGGCAGTTCTGGTCGAGCCTCTGGTTTACAACGCTCTACACGCTGCTCGTGACGCCGCCGATCTTCCTCCTTGCCTTCGCGCTGGCACTCCTGGTCAACGTTGCGCTGCGCGGGATCGGTGTCTTTCGCACGATCTACTTCATTCCCGTCGTCATCGGGCTTGGCACATCAAGCCTGCTCTGGGTTTGGCTGCTCAACGATCGGGTGGGCATCATCAACGGTCTGCTCCTCGACCTGGGGCTGATTGAGCGCCCGATTATCTGGTTTGTCGACCGCAATCTGGCGCTGTTTGCCATCATCGTTTCCATTGTCTGGAAGACCGTCGGCTTCAGCATGATCCTGCTGCTGGCTGGCATGCAGGCGATCCCCGACGAGCTCTATCAGGCCGCCATGGTCGACGGCGCCAGCTACAGGCAACGCCTGACCCACATCATGCTGCCGCTGCTGCGCTCCACGTTTGCGCTGGCCCTTGTGCTTTCGGTGATCGGCTCCTACCTGGCCTTCGACCAGTTCTATATCATGACGCGCGGGGGGCCGCAGAACCAGACGATCACGGCGGTCTATTGGATCTTCAACAATTCGTTTACATATTACAAGATGGGCTACGGCGCGGCGCTCTCGATCGTGCTGCTGGTCATCCTTGGCATTCTCAGCATCATCCAGTTGCGTATCTTGCGCGACGATGTCACCTACTGAGTGGACGAGAAACATGAGCGCAATCCCATCCTCCCCAACAACAGTCCATAGTTCCTCTGTTCGTTTGCAGCGACGGGCCGGCAAGGTGGTGTTCTATCTCATCTGTGGGGTGCTCGCCGTCCTCTTTCTGTTTCCCGTGTTCTGGTCCACCCTGACCTCGCTCAAACCGCCGGCTGAGGCGTCGGCAGTGCCCCCCACCTACTGGCCATCCAGTTTCACCTTGGACAACTATGTGAAGCTGAACAAGTACGGCGCCGGCATCATGCGCTATGTCTACAACAGTACGATGGTGGCCCTGGTCACGGTCATCGGCACCATCCTGCTGAGTACGCTGGCCGGCTACGGCTTCTCCCGCTTCCATTACCGCGGCAAGAATGTGCTCTTCATCATGGTGCTGGCCGCGCTCATGATTCCCTTCCAGTCGATCCTCACACCGCTCTTCCTGTTGATGAGCGCTGTCAAGATGCAGAATACCCTATTGGGCCTGGCACTCGTCTATATTACGTTTCAGCTGCCCTTCGGCGTCTTCATGATGCGCAATTCCTTTGACAGCGTACCGCGCGAAATCGAAGAGGCCGCCCTGCTCGACGGCTGCTCCACCTGGAAGATGCTGACGAGCGTCATGTTCGTGCTCGTGCGTCCCGGCATCATTACGGTGGCCGTCTATGCCTTTCTCAATGCCTGGAACGAATTCTTGGCCGCACTGATCATCATGACGCAGGAGAGCAATTTCACTCTACCGATTATGTTGACCAGCGTGCGCAGCGGCTACTACGGCGCCATCGACTGGGGCGCACTGCAGGCCGGGATCTCCGTGACCATCCTGCCCAGCGTCATCCTGTTCTTGTTGCTGCAGCGCTACTACATGCAGGGCCTGATGGGCGGCGCTGTCAAGGGTTGATCCAGGCTGCTGCAAACAACACCATCATCCATCCAAAGCACCGCAGGAGAGACCCGCATGTTCTATCGACCGCTGCCAGCGAGCAAGCCACCGCTTCAGCCCGCGGCCTTCCGGGCGTTGCCGCTAGGGGCAGTGCGCCCCAAAGGCTGGCTGCTCGACCAATGCCGTATCCAGGCCAACGGCCTCACCGGCCATCTGGATGAATTCTGGCCCTCTGTCGGCCGCGAGTCCGGTTGGCTGGGCGGCGCAGGCGACGACTGGGAGCGAGCCCCCTACTATTGTGACGGCCTTGTGCCGCTCGCCTATCAGCTGGACGACCCGCGCCTGATCGGCAAGGCGCACGAATACATCGCCTGGATGCTGAACAGCGCGCAGCCCAACGGTTGGTTTGGCCCGGCCAATACCGACTGGTGGCCGCGCATGGTCGCGCTCAAGGTGCTGATGAGTTACTACGAGGTATCTGCCGATCCGCGCGTGCTGGACCTGATGGGCAACTATTTCCGCTATCAGAATGTGATGTTGGCGGCTCGACAGCTGGAGAATTGGGGCGCCGCTCGCGCCGCCGACAACCTGCTGGCGGTTTTCTGGCTCTACAACATATCCGGCGAGCCGTTCTTGTTGGAGTTGGCAGCCAAACTGAGCGCCGGCGCCATCGACTGGGCCGATCTCCAGGCGCGCTACAGCATCGCCGCAATCCTGCCCTATGCCCACCATCGCGGCAATATGGCGACCCATGTCGTCAACAACGCGCAGGGGATCAAGACACCCGCCGTCCAATACCTCCTTTCGGGCAGCGCCTGGCACCGCGACGCCCCGCGCCAGAGCATCGCCAATCTCATGGAACACCACGGCCAACCCAACGGCATCTGGAGCGGAGACGAGCATCTCCATGGGACATCGCCCACATCGGGAACGGAACTGTGTGCGGTGGCGGAGTACATGTACTCGCTGGAAGAGATGCTGCGGATTCTCGGCGATCCCTTCTTTGGCGACAGGCTGGAACAGGTCGCCTACAACGCCTGGCCCGCCACCTTTGCCGCTGATATGTGGTCGCACCAGTACGATCAGCAGGTCAACCAGGTACTCTGCACCGTCGCCAAGCGCGATTGGACCGACAATACGGACACATCGAATCTCTTCGGACTAGAACCGCACTTTGGCTGCTGCACGGCCAACCTGCACCAGGGCTGGCCCAAACTGGTCAAGCACCTGGTGATGGCTACTGCAGACGGCGGGATTGCCATCACTGCCTACGGGCCGTGCGAGGCGCAGGTGCTGCTGGATTCAGGTGTGCGTGTGCGGCTGACGGTAGAGACCGATTACCCTTTCAAGGGGGATGTCGCCGTCCAGCTCACCGCCGACCGCCCAGCGCGCTTCCCACTTCTGCTACGGATCCCAGCCTGGGCCAGTGGCGCCTCCGTTCGCGTCGGGCAACTGCCGGCACAGGCAGCCACGCCCGGCACATTCCACCGAATCGATCAGGAGTGGGGCGAGGAAAATACCCTTCAGATCCGTTTCCCCATGACATTGCAGGCAAGGAGCGGCCATGCGGGGCTGCTTTCGATCTATCGTGGCCCGCTACTCTTTGGTCTGCAGATAGGCGAGCACTGGGAGCGCATTGCCGGCGAGATACCGCACGCCGACTGGGAAGTCTACCCAACAACGCCGTGGAACTATGCGCTGCAGCTGGAACACAGCGATCTGGCAGCAAACCTGGAGGTCGAGGAAAGGGCGGTCAGCCGCGTGCCCTTCGATCCGGCTCATGCGCCGGTGCGTATCAGGGCACGCGGCCGCCGCCTGCCGCAGTGGGGGCTGGCCAACAACGTTGCGGCTGCCATCGATGTAGGGCCGCACCACAGCGAGGAGCCGGTCGAATCGATTGATCTCATCCCCTACGGCAGCACGCATCTGCGCATCGCTGCATTCCCGTTGGCTGCTTCCTGACCCGCACCGGCGCCGATGGCAGGAATGCCTGGCGCAGCCGTCTATCTTGCACAGGGCAAACAAAACAACAGAGCGGCGCCAAGATTGGCGCCGCTCTGTTGTACTCGAATGCCCAGGGTGCCAACAGGCCGGACGGATGGTTGCCTTCACTGGGGCGAAGGTTGCCCAAGAGTACAGAAGCGAGCGATCGCCCTGTCAAATTGCCGGGCAGGTGGGATCCCCTTCAGGCAGACCCTTCAAGAGAGTGACAACGGGATGGCAACGTCTGCCGATCTATCCTAAAGGTAGACGCATTGCTACGCGTCCCTGTGCAAAGGGAGGCTCCCATGACACGCAAAACCCTACAGAAGGAGCAGCGAGCCTCCTGGCTAGGGAACCGTTCACTTCCTGCCTAGCACAGAGCAGCAGAAATCTACCAGCAGTTTCGATGCGCGGCAAAAAACACACCCGGTTTCTTGAAGAAACCGGGTGTGTGGAGCGGCAGGTGACAGGGCCGTGGCAATCGGACGCTGCCGCGGCACGGGCAGCAGAGGTCTATGGGCGCAGAATCCTCACCCCAGCAGCTCGATCGATCCGGCAAAGAGCGCCTGCGCGACCGCATCGTCTGCCAGCGTTTGGGGATTGAGCTTGAAGGTCGTGATCGCCATACGCCCTCGCCCGTAGGGCATCTCGGCCCACAGCGCCACCGGCCGATGAATCCAGCCCAGGGCAAGGCCTGCCCAGCAGTGCGTGGCAAACGCCCACGGTGGCAAGCCGACCAGGATCCAATCGGGCATCACCGGTTCATATTCCATTTCCAGCAGCGGATCGCCCGGCAGTGCGGCAAATGGCCCCTGTTTCTTTATCCAGGAGAACGCCGTGGCCCAATCCCCCTGCCAGGATGTGCCGGAACGGGCGATCACAGCGCCGACGGGCAAGCGCATCGGCTCCTTGCCGGCAGCGGGTTCGCCGGCCAGAAGCAGCAGGTGTGCGCCGGTCTGCACGGCTCGTTCCAGCCCTGCATCGTAGTGGCTCGCAACCAGGATTGTCCCCGGCGCTGCAGTGTCGGCACTCGCCTCCGTGACGGTGTAGCCAAGGTGGCGCAGGGTTGCAGCCAGGGCAGCATCACCCACAACCGTCAGCGCATGGCGGCCTGTCGTCGCTGCCACACAGGCCAGTTCGACTCGATTGTCGGCTAGAACGGCTCCATCCGCGCCGAGCCAGCGCGCCTCGAGCACGACCATGCCTGGCTGCTCCAGCAGCACCTCGATCTGTCCACCGGTTGCGTCCAGTTGCCCGGCAGCACCCCCGGCCTGCCAGGCGATCACACCGTCCTGGCGCTGTCCATCCACGCCGAAACAGTGCACTTCGACCGGCAGCGTTGTGCCAGGCCGGCCGCTCCAGCGCTGCGGGCGCAAGGTAACGACATGGTCCTGGTTCAACGGCACGAAGTGCTCATCCAGCCCCTGCTTGACATCACGCTGCATGGTGAGCAGACCGTTACATTCCCAATGCACGTCGGTGAATTCTGTAATAATATAGCCGGCGATCGACGGATGCCGGCGCATGGTCGTGATCTCGTAGTTCAGGCTGCGCGCCATGTGCTCCTGGGCATTGCGGGCAAACTCCGGCAGCGTGCCAAACACGCGATCCAGCCCGATATCGAGAAAGCGTTGCGCCATGGCATGTGGATAGACGATGCCGATGTCACGGTCGTAGCCGGTTTCGAACCACCAGGGATCGCGCCCCTGCTCCTGGATCGCCGCAGGATCGGGCAGTCCCCAGTTGCCAAACTCGGAGACAAGGAGCGGCAGATCCGGGCGCCGCTCGGCCAGGTACTCCGGCGACCAGACCCAGTCGTTGGTGCGGCCGGCAAAATCAGCCACCCAGGCATCCCATTCCTTGGCATGGTCGGGGATAGCGCGGTAGTGGTGGAAATCCTCCAGATCGCCGGCCACGTGGAAGTTGTCACAGCAGCCCGAATTGTCGACGACGAGACGCGTCGGATCGATCTGCTTCGCCTGATGATAGAAGTCGGCCAGCCAACGCCGGTGGTCCGGGTTGCGCACCAGGTCGGTGCCCCAGTTCTCGTTGATGAGCGTCCAGGCAATAATCGAAGGGTGGTTCCAGTCGCGCGCCACCATGCCCTCGAAGGTGGCCTTGGCGCGGCGGTCAGTGGCGTCGCTGAGCAGCACCCAGTTGGGAATCTCGGTCCACACGAGCAGGCCAAGCCGGTCGGCGACTTCGTAATAGCGCGGGTCCTCAATTTTGATGTGGATGCGCAGGCAGTTGAGGCCCAGCGCCTTGGCCTTGCGCGCCTGATCTTCCAGGTATTCCAGGCTGGGCGGGGTGTAGATAGTTTCCGGATAATAGGCCTGGTCGAGCACGCCGCGCAGATAGACAGGCTGGCCGTTGAGGTAAATGCGGCCGGCCCTGGCCTCGACCGTGCGGAAGCCACAGGTCTCGCTCAGCACATCCTGTGTGGTTCCGTCAACGGCCAGGGCGGTGACAACACGGTAGAGTGCCGGCGTGTCCGGGCTCCACCACTGCGGATCGCTGTCGAGTACAGCGCGGCCGCTGCCCTCTGCGTCCAGCGCCGCAGTGGCGACGATCTGTCCGCCCGGATCGAGCACGGTGGCGGTGAGGCTGGCGCCGCCAGGCAGCGGCTGATTGAGCGTGGCCACAATGTCGATGGAGCGCTCAGCTGGCTGTGGCGTCAGGCGCACACGTGTCATGTGCACAGTTGGGCGCAGTTCCAGCGCTACGCTCTGCCAGATACCGCCGATGGGGCCATACCAGCTCTGCTTGCCATGTGGAACCTCGCTGAACGGGTAGTGGGGATAACGGCTGCGGTCGTCGCTGGCATCGACGACGCGCACGACGAGCACATTTTCGCTTGGCTCGAGCAGCGCCGTCACGTCGAAGGTGAAGGGCAGATACCCCCCTTCATGCTCGCCGACACGATGGCCGTTGAGCCAGACGACGGCGTGGTAATCGACCGCGCCAAAGTGCAGGATGGCAGCCTTTCCGCTCAGGTCGGCGTCGACGGTAAAGCGGCGGCGGTACCAGGCGGTGCCGCTATATTGGCGCAGGTCGTCGAACTGTGCCTGCCAGGGAAGGGGCACCTGCGCGGTGCGCCACTGCTTGATAAAGAGAATATCGTCGCCGTCGTTGGGGTCGACCTGAAAGTCCCATGCTCCGTCCAACGATAGCGTTATTCTTTGATTCATTCTTCTCACCAATCTCCAATTTGGATGAAGGCTGCGGAGCATTGAAGGGCGCGCAGACGCTCTGAGATCTTACGAGTGCCTGCGCGTTGCATCGTGCTCTGCGGCAGCGGATTGCGTCCTCTGCAGGCAGCGATCACGCGTCGCGCGTGGTCAGCACGGTGAACGAGAGGGGCGGCAGCAGGATCGTCGCCTGGCCGTCACTGGCACGCGGTGCGGCGATCGGCTGAGCGGTGAGTGCGTTACGATTCTCCCATGTGTTGCCGGCTTTGGGATCGGCGCCGGCCAGTTGCCAGGCATCACCCATAACGACCTTGCGGCCATCCTGCCAGAGCAGATCGGTGGCAACGCTCTCCGTGAGGCTGCGGTTGACAATGAACAGGGCACCGTTGCCGCTCACCTCGTCGTAGGAGGCAGAGACATCGAGCATCGGAACATCGCCGAACTGCTTCGTCTCCACATGCGGCGCCTTGACCAGGGCATCGAGCGCGCGGCCGCGCGCATAGTTGCTGACCAGTTCGAAGACATAGTACGACGGATGTTTGAGCAACTCGTCGCTGCGCGTGTGAATCCAGGAAATGACATTGACGATCTGTGCGACGCAGGCAATCTTGAGCACGTGGCTCTTGCGCAGGAAGACATTCAACCACTGGCCGACGACCAGCGCATCCTCCAGGTTATACATCTCTTCGGCGAGATGGGGCGCTTCGCTCCAGTTCCCTTGCAGGGGATCGCCCTTGTACCAGACCTGCCATTCGTCCCAGGAAAGGTAGATATCGTGCTTGCTGCGGCGCTGCGCCTTGACGTAGCGCAGCACGCCCTCCATGGTATCGACGTAGTTCTCGAACAAGACAGCGTTGGCCAGGAAGCTTGGCGTGTCATTCTCACGGTTGCCAGCGTAGTAGTGAATGGAGAGATAGTCCATGTGCTCCCACGCTTCTTCGAGTGCAACGCGGTCCCACGCCGGGACGGTCGGCATGCGGTTGTTCGACGATCCGCACAAGACCGTTTGGATGGACGGGTCGATCCAGCGCATGAGTTTAGCTGCCTCACGCGCCTTGGCACCATATTCGCGCGCTTCCAGGTGGCCCATCTGCCAGGGGCCGTCCATCTCGTTGCCGACACACCAGTACTTGACACTGTGTGGGGCTGCGTAGCCGTGCTGGGTGCGCAAGTCCGACCAGTAGGTGCCCGACGGCGTGTTGCAGTAGTCGACCAGATCACAGGCCGACTGGATCGTGCCCGTCCCCATATTGACGCCCAGCATGGGTGCAGCGTCGATGGCCTGGCAGAAATCCATGAACTCATTGGTGCCGAACTGGTTCGTTTCGAGCGATTGCCAGGCGAGTTCGCGGCGGCGCGGGCGCTGCTCCTTGGGGCCGACGCCGTCCAGCCAGTTGTAGCCACTCAGGAAGTTGCCGCCAGGATAGCGAATCGTCGTGTACTTCTGTGCACGCAGGGCATCGAGCACATCCCTGCGCAGTCCCTGTTCGTCCGCATGCTTGGAGTTGGGTTCGTAGATACCTTCGTAGACGCAGCGCCCCATGTGCTCGGCAAAGCCGCCGAAAAGCAGCGGCGAAATTTCGGCGATGGTGCGATTGGAGTCGAGAAAAATCTGTGCAGTTGGGCGAGACATAGTTTCTGTTCCTATCAGAATTCGAATTAGCGGCCAGCCAGACCTGCCGTCGTAATGCCGGCAATGATCTTGCGCTGAAAGAAGGCATAAAAAAGGAGCACAGGCACTGACGCAATAAATGCACCGGCAAAGGCAAGGCCACGCTGGATATAGCTGCCTTGCTGGATGACCAGCAGGCCGACCGGCAGCGTCAGCATCGGGCGGTCGCTCAACACAATCAGCGGCCAGAAAAGGTCATTCCACAGGCCGAGAAAAGCAAAGATAAAGAGTGCGACCATTGCGCCGCGCACGAGCGGCAGGCTGATCTGCCAATAAATGCGAAACCGGCCTGCGCCATCCATAATGGCGGCCTCTTCCAGCTCTGCCGGGATCGAGTAGAAGTGCTGGCGCATCAGAAAAATGCCTGTGACGGATGCCGCCGCCGGCCACCAGATCGCATGGTATGTATTGAGGAGCGTCAGGTCGCGCAGCAGCAGAAAGGCTGGAATCAGCGTCACAGCAGCAGGAATCATCAAACTGAAGAGCAGCAAGGAGAAGAGGAAGCCCTTGCCTGGAAACTCCAGGCGAGCAAACGCATAGCCGCTCAGGCTGGAGAGAAACACAATGATCGCCGTACCCACGCTGGCGATCATCAGGCTATTCGTGAACCAGCGCACGATGGGCAACTGTGGATCGACGAAGATCTTGACAAAATTGCTCACCGTGATCGGCTGGGGAATCCACTCGATCGGGAATTTGAGCTGATTTGCCTCCAGGGTGAAAGCCATCGAGAACATGTAGAGAACCGGAACGATGACGATGAGCGCCAACGGCAGAAAGATGAGCCACATGAGCAAGGAGCGCCACAGATCTTTGGCAAAACGGCGCCGTTGAATCGTAGAGGCATTCGAAGTCGTAACAGTCATAGCTCTCTCCTGCAACTCAATACTCGGTGCGCCGGCGCATCAACGAAAAAAGGATGATGGTCACGACGATCATGACGAGGGCAAGCACCACTGAGATAGACGACGCATAGCCGAAACGGAAAAACTTCCAGGCTGTCTCATAGAGATACATCGTCGCCGAACGGGACGAATTGCCCGGCCCACCGCCGCTAATGATATAGGGTTGGGCGAAAACTTGCATATGGGCAATGAACTGCGTGACGACCACAAAGAGCATGGTCGGCGTAATCAACGGCAGGGTGATATGGCGGAACGTGCGCAGCGGGTTGGCGCCGTCGATCTTCGCAGCCTCGTACAGTGGCTCTGGGATATTCTGCAGGCCGGCAATAAAGACCAGCATTGGAAAGCCGAAGGTCCACCAGACTGTGGTGATCGACAGGGCGGGGATGACGATGTCGGGATTGCCAAGCCACGAGATGCGCGGTCCCCCGAGCAGGGTCGTGACGAAATAGTTGATGATCCCAATCTGAGTGTCCCAGACACGGATTCCGATGATGCCCAACACGGACACGGAGAGAATCCCTGGCGCATAGAAGAGCACGCGCAGAAAATTGCTGCCAAAGAAACCGTGTTTCAGCCCTGTCGCCACAAACAAAGCCAGGATCACGTTGACAATCACCGTAATCAGCATAAATTGTCCCGTATTCCCCAGAACTTCCCAAAAGATCTTGTCGTTCATCAATGCCTGGTAATTGGCCAGTCCGATGAACCTCTGATCCTTCAGCATGATCTTCCAGTCGTACAGGCTGATCTGCACCCCCCGGAAGATGGGGTACAGCAGGAAAACGGTGAAAAAAACGTAATGCGGCAGGATGAACAGATAGTTCGGCAACTGCTTGCGTATTGTCTTCCACCGTCTTTGAAAGGCAGTCGGGTGCCGCGCAGGCAAACTCGCTGTGGTCATGAGTCGTCCGCTCCATCTACAGGGCAAAGGCTATCGGAGCAGGGGTCCCCCTGCTCCGATAGGGACTATAAAGTCAATTACGGGCGATCGAGGATTGCCTGAATCTGGTCGTTGCCCGCCTGCAGGGCCGCCGCAACGTCGGCATCTGGCGTAGCCAGCGCGTTGC
>CAIRNL010000858.1 GCA_903879975.1 uncultured Chloroflexota bacterium
CTCCAGGAGCGGGGTGCGCATGTCGATTGCCTCGTGCAGGACACGCCAGTTGAAATCGAGCCAACTCAACTCACGATTGTACACTTCATCAGAATTACTGAGCGCGTCGAGGGTCAAGGCGCCAAGCTCGAATTCAGGCGCGTAGACCAGATGCTGGGGCAGTGTTCGACTGCGCTCCCATTCGTGCAGGAATTCTTCATACTGGACACTGAGCGCCCCGGGCGGTGGCACGATTGGGGCGTTTGGCGTGCTGCTTGCAAAGGGAGCCGTTGCGTTTTCGGCTTCTGTCTCTCCCTGGCGTTGCGCCATGTGGGCGAGCGGCCGAGGGGCGGGAGCGCCAGGCTTGCGTCTGCTCTGCCTGGCACGTCCTTTCTCCCCGCTGCTATTGCCATGATCAGCAGCGTCGTCAATGCGATTTGCATTGCGATACCCAGTGCCGTTGCGTGGCGTTTGCTGGCTCACGTCGGTCTGCGGCTGCTTTTTGGCATCCAGTGCCATTGCGCATCTCCTTTTGCCGAAGTCGGTTCTGGCGATCCCCTGATCTACCACTGCCAGATTGCGTACTTTCCAGTCCGCGTCCCAACAGCACGCCCTGCAACAGCTGTGTAAAATCCCATGAGAACCGCAGCTTTCGTACGCTGCAGAGAAAAGCACGCCCGTTTTGTTGACGCAGGATCCCAAGTAGAATGCAAGTGTAGCGCATTTCTTAGATTCTGTCGAGTTGTCAATAACCCCACTCGGTTTCGTACTGTCTGTGCGCGGCGCACGATAGATGGGTGCTGTGCTCTCCGCGTTTTGGCTGTAGAGGCACGATCTACCTGTGCATCACGGTAGCATCTACCCGCTTTGGTGCCAGTTTGTGAGGCCTCGGCGATGCAGGTAGACTACGGGAGAGGGCTATCTCTCATTGGTAGCGTTCTGCCCGGTAGTTGTGAGGGAGGCAAGTGGCCTGTGCCCACTTCGGAGACCCTGCCAAGTCGCTTGCGCACATGACATCCAGAAAACTAGAGAGGCGCAGCCATGTTTGACATCCTGGCCATTATTGTCCAATTCTTGCCGGTCATCCTGATTCTGTTCCTGGCAAACCTTGCGGAACGTCTGCGCTCTCAGGGACAACCCTACAGGCCCTTGGCAGTGTTGGCCTATGTCAGCCTGGCATCGATCTACGCTGTACTCGCTCTGCTCAGCCTTGGCGCGCTTTTCGTGCCGGCCCTGTTGCAGGCGCAGCCTGACCTGGTGGAGCAGATGAATCCCATCATGCCAGTCCAATCGTGGGCATGGCTGAGTTGGGGCATCCTGATTCCCTCGCTGCTGGGGCTCCTGCTGTTGCTCCATCCGGTGCGCCGGTGGTTGGCCAACTTCACAACGTTGGAAGCAGCCAACCCTGCCCATGCGGTGAGTGCCTCCATGACCATGTTCATTCCCGTCTACCTGGCGTTTACCCTCGGCATTGGCCTGAACAACCTGGCCATGCAAATCGCAACCCAGGTCGAAGAAACGGGGCGGCAGCCAGTGACGATTGGCCTGCTCTGGGTACAGACAGCGCTCTTTGTGCTCATTGCGCTGGTCGGAGTCGGCTGGCCGACGCGCCGCTCCTTCAAAGAATCGCTGGCACGACTCGACGTTGTTGCGCCAACGATGCGCCAAGTGCTTGTCGCCGTCGCGGCTGCGCTTGTCATGGTGCCGGCGGTCATGCTCCTGGAGGCTGCTGCTAGTATGATTGGCCTGGGTGCCAATGCGGACGTCGAGTCATTGACCGAGCAACTGATTGGCCCACTCTTTCAGACCCCGCTCGGCATCTTGTCGATTGGCCTTGCCGCTGGAATTGGTGAGGAGTTTCTCTTTCGTGGGGCGATGCAGCCGCGCTTCAGGCTGGTGCTGACGGCGCTCCTCTTCGCGCTGTTGCACAGCAACTACGGGATCACCTTTTCTACCGCAATCGTCTTTCTGCTGGGCATGGTGTTGGGGATGCTGCGCAATCGCTTCAATACGTCGACGGCGATGCTTGCCCATGCAGTCTACAATTCCACGCTGGCGCTCCTTGCCGCGCTCGCTGGCCAGTTCCTCATCAATCAGTAGGCGCTGCGTCTATGCAACGGTGGCGACCTGCCGCACGCCTGGATGTATCCAGCACAACGGCGATTAACTGGAAGTGCAACCTGCTGGTATTGTCTTTGGTTCAGGTGTTGTCGACCCTTGGCTTCGGCCTTGTCTTTCCCTTTCTGCCGCTTTATGTGAAAGAACTGGGCACGACGATGGGCGGCAGCCTTGAATTCTGGGCCGGCATGGCTTTCTCGATGCAGGCGTTTGCCATGATGATCGCATCGCCCATCTGGGGTTCAGTGGCTGACCGCAGCGGGCGCAAACTTATGCTCGAACGCGCTACACTGGGCGGCGCAGTGATCGTGGCTGCGATGGGATTTGCCCAGAGCGCGGAACAGCTGGTTTTCCTGCGCACGCTGCAGGGCGCAATGACCGGTGTGATCGCTGCGAACAATGCGCTGGTGGCAGCGCAGACCCCGCGCAAACAGACGGGCTTCGCGCTGGGTGTGATCAATATGTCGCGCTGGGTCGGTGTGGCCGGGGGGCCGTTTGTTGGCGGTCTCCTGGGCGAATACTTCGGCTTCCGGGAGAGTTTCTGGATCACAGGATCGCTGCTGGCTGTCGCAGCTCTGGCCGTCTTCTTCTGGGTGCAGGAAGATTTCCAGCCCCTCGCCCGCGCCGACCAGCTGGGATTTTGGCAAAACTACAGAGGCCTCTTCACTGCCCCGGGTATGCCCGGCCTCTATGCCCTGGCTTTTCTGCGCAGCCTGGGCGCCACCATCATCGTGCCGATCCTGGCGCTCTTCGTGCTGGCCTTGAACCAGGGGCAGGAGCATGGTGCCGTGATCATGACCGGGCTGATCATCGGTGCGTCCGCCTTCACCAGCGCTGTCAGCGCAGTCTATCTTGGTAGGCTCGGAGACCGCATTGGGCACAGCCGAGTCTTGCTCGTTTCCTCGATCCTGGCGGCCCTCCTCTACGTTCCACAGGCGTTTGTGAGCGATGCCTGGCAACTCTTGCTCCTGCAGGGGGTGAGTGGCTTTGCTGTCGGCGGCCTCATCCCGTCCGTGGCCGCATTGATGAACTCATGGGCGCCGGGCGGTACCCAAGGCGCCACCTATGGACTCGACAACAGCGTGCAGGCATCGGCGCGGGTGGTTGCCCCCATGCTGGCAGCTGCGCTGGCAGCGTCGATCGGCTACCACGCCGTCTTCTGCGGCGCAGCGGTGGTGTATGGCATCGCTGCAGTCGTTGCCTGGACGGTTGCGCAACGGAGCACAGGGGTCTTGAAGGGTAGCTGAGTACCCAGCGGAAGCAGTCTTTCCCCGCGGCGATTGATCGTCGCAGAGCCACCTAGATTGAAATGCAGAACGTAAAAACGCCGAAAAGGTGCTGTGCGCAAAATTTAATCTCATGATACAATAGAATATATGTTCTTTGAATCTACTTGCCTTTCGGTACGGCTGTAACACTTCTCTGCAACCGTTCCAGGCTAGAATGGAAGTGTAGTTCTGATGAA
>CAIRNL010000859.1 GCA_903879975.1 uncultured Chloroflexota bacterium
ACCGACTGCGATATCAACACCGACTGCGATATCAACACCGACTGCGATATCAACACCGACTGCGATATCAACACCGACTGCGATATCAACACCGACTGCGATATCAACACCGACTGCGATATCAGCACCGACCACAACACCAATTCAGCCGACGCCTATCCCAACCATAACGCCTGCACCGCTGAAATCAGCAGCACGTCCCAAGTCGACGCCGATTCAGCCGACACGTACCCCAACCCCAATGCCTGCACCGTTGAAACCAACTGCCGACGTTGACTCAACCTCAGAGCGCGTTGGAGTGGATGCGGCAGAAAAATCTGTGGCAGGCCCTACCCAGTTGACCTATACAATGCCTGTAGATGGTGCAAGCACTGAAACTGATCTTGTTTTTACCTTTAGCTGGGCGGCCAATCAGCCATTAGAACCAGGGCAAGTTTATGAATTGGTCTTTTGGAAGGAAGAAGAGTCACAGTCTGATGCCCGCGCCTACGATCCAGCTAGCATTTCTGCCAACCGTACCTTTAAGATGTCCAATTTTTCGCCAGGGCGCTATCGATGGGGTGTTTACCTGGCTAGTGAAAGCCCATATAGACGCCTGCGTTATCTGGGGAATACCCTGAGTTTTTCCGTGACTGAAAAGGAAGCTAGCGATGGTGGATAAGATGGCACAGACTCAGGTTCTATAGGTGAGAAATAAGCACGAGGAATTCTGTCATGTCTCATCAGCCCTATCTGGCTTATGCCAACGACCCGCAATTCATTATCGGACATGCTACCGATGCCGGGCGCAGTGGCAAGAACAATGAAGATCTCTACGCTGTCTTTGAAACACAGTTTACGGGTGACAGCACCGGTTTTGCCAGCAGCAAGGTCATTGTTGCGGTAGTTGCCGATGGGATCGGTGGCAGCGTTGCTGGCGAGATGGCCAGTGATCTGGCTATTCAGGTAGTGGTAGCCAGTTTCCGTGATACCAACAAGCCGGTACCGCTGCGCCTGGAAGAGGCTATCCAACGAGCCAATCGTGAGATATTTCAGCAGTCCATCAGCAACCCAGCGCTCACTGGGATGGGCACCACCCTGGTCGGTGCCATTATCGGTGTTGATCAATTCCAGGTCGGCCATGTTGGTGACAGCCGTGCTTATCTGCTGCGCAACGGCGAGTTACATCTGTTGACCCTCGATCACAGCTGGGCGCAGGAAGCGGTGGAGGCTGGTCGGTTAAGTCTGGCCGAGGCACGCGTCCACACCAACCGGCACGTGATTAAACGCTTTCTGGGCGGCGGTGAGAGCGTTGCAGTCGACTATAAAATGGTCGATTTTCGCCGTGGGCCACTCAATCCAAACGCTATGCCGAGTTGGCCACGCAGCGAGCGCATTGATTTTCTACCCGGCGACAGCCTGTTGCTGTGCACCGATGGATTGAGCGATGTTGTCGACGAAGATCGCATTAAGGCAATCTTGCAGCGTAACTCACCTCAGGCTGCCGCCGACGGGCTGATTGCGGAAGCCAACAAGGCTGGCGGTCCCGACAATATAACTGTGGTGATCGCGCATAAGGCAGGTGACCGCGCGTTGCCCGGAGACGCCAGACGGCCCGTATTGGTAGGTGCGGGGTTGCTGCTCCTGTTGTCCCTGCTAGCGATGGTGGGCTTCTTTCTTCTGGATGGCGGTGCCGCCAATAGCACCCAGGTTGCGTATCTGTCGGGATTTCAGCTGGCGAGGCCTACGACGGGCAAGGAAAACTCATCCAATTCAACCGCTACACCGACAGCCACTGCGAGCGCGACACCAACCACGATGCCGACAGCCACTGCGAGCGCAACACCAACCGCAACGTCGGTAGCCACTGCGAGCGCAACACTAACTGCAACGCCGATAGCCACTGAAAGTGCGATACCAGCCGCTACACAGATGGCCACTACGGGCGCAATATCACCTACTGCCATAGCACCTACACCGACGCCGACAAGTAAACCAAAGTCGACGCCGGTGCCACCAACGCCCTTTCCTACAACGGTTTCGATGCCGGCTCCAAATGCACTGCAGCGCTCAACGATGCCTCCCACCCCGATCGCCACTCCCACACCAGGCAATTCTCCACCTCGTTTTGTGGAGATTGTGTCACCAGGAAATGAGGCAGTTTACAACGAAAGCGATGAGATTGGGTTTGCCTGGAAGCCCCTGCCTGGGCCGGAGACTAATCAATATGAACTGGTCTTCTGGCAAGAAAACCAGGGGCGGAGCATGGAACAAGGACAAGCAAAAGACGAGGCTAGACCTGAGACGTCGCGTACTATTAAGGCCAGTGCTATCGGCTCAGGTCGCTGGTGTTGGGGTATCTTTTTGTTTGAGGAAGAACGGCGAGGGGGTGCGCTGACGACTGGGTGCCGGTTAGTTGTCATCCATGCTTCACCGCCAGGGGAAGACCAACGTGAGGATGGTGATCCGAATCGTGTGGATGAGGATGGTTATGGTGAGAAATAGGATAGATAAAAGGGTGTCAATGGTCGATGTGTCTTCGAGAACTGAGGATGCCACGTGCAACGGTATTTGCAACAACAGCGTTATGCCAGTAGGACGAAGAGAGGCGGAATAATGAGTGGTTTTCCAGCTGCAATCCGCAGGATGGGGATTGGCCTCGCAGTTACTGTGGCTGGCCTATTTGTGCTGGCGGCTATGCTCACCCCAGACGGCGCTAGCGCAGCAGAACCCCCGGCAGGCACCATTCCTCCGGTTGCACCCTTCGTGCTGTCGAGCGATCCTAGTGCGACGGCGCGCTCAGGCGAGCGAATTACCTTTATGATTCAAATTCGGAACGAGATGACCCCCGTCTATTCTGCTGAGATTGGGATTACCAGTACGCTTTTGGTTCCTGCTCCGCAGACACTATCACCGCAAATTGTGCATTTTAGTTCAGGCAATGCGCAGGTGATGAATGGCGAGCTGATGTGGACTGGGGCCATCTCGAATGGTGCTGAGATCACGATTGCCTATGCAATCACGGCGCCGCTTGTTGTCACCCAGACATCGACGATCACCAATCTGGTCCAGCTGTATGAAATTCGCAATGATTTTGTCCCGACGCCAACCAACCAGGTCACACAAACTCTCAGCGTGGTGGAAGTGCAGCCGTGGCGTGTGTTCCTGCCTACGGTTAGGCGTGCGAAAGAAATTTTGCAGCAATTGCGCAGTCCAGGCTTTGAGGAGCAAGCTGACAAAGATGCCTGGACTGAACTCGTCAATGGCAGACCAGGCAAGCTGATCTACTCCATCAGCGACTTTTACCGCCCGCTTAAGGACGGAAGCCATTACGTGTGGTTAGGTGGTGCCCGCAACCAAATTAACCGTTTGGAACAATCAGTCACACTTTCGAAAGAGTATAACCACATTGGGTTGCGCTTCTACTACTGGTTGTATTCGGAGGAGGATGAGTGTGGGCCTGATTCGGTGCAGGTGCAAGTCGGTACAGATGTTATTAACGTTCCTGATTTCTTGCTCTGCAAGAAGAATGGCACCTATCAACTCGGATATCCAGACGGTTGGACGCAGCGTTTGCTCGATTTGTCTACATACCGCGGGCGTGAGGTAAAGATTGCCTTTCAGAGTACACTGAATGACAACAGCAAAAACAGCAATTTTTTGCTCGATCGGGTGGAAATCTGCAGTAACGATCCTGATCTGCCATCTGGCACGTTGCCCTGTAAATGACGATTGATGTGATCGAGCACAGGGCTGTACTGAGTGTTTGCATCGGCGTGCCCTCCAACGCTTTTCGTATTGTTACAACTGATTGATTGGCTTTAGGTTCAAATGTAATGAAGGAGATATTCGCATGAGTGACCGAGTTCTTTCCACTGTCGCTGCCAAAGAGACGATTACGCGCATGCAGCAGATCATCAACGGCCCGTTGATGGACCAGATTCAGCAACTGGCCAATCTGGGCCAGACTCTCTCTGACCCTAATGTGTGGGATGGTACCCTGGCGATTAAGTTCCGCGGTGATTGGCCCCAGGCTCACCAGTCGCTCAAGCAGGTACAGGAGACTCTGGAGCAACTGCGTGCCAACAGCCAGCAGATCAACCAGAACATCATGACGGCTGGTGGGAACTAGCGCCTGCCGGGGTGCTCAGAATGGCTGGTGCTGGGCGCTCCGGAATTTGGCTGCAAACAAAGGTTTCGTAAGGGTTGCCTTAATTCGGATGGGTCGATAATGGTGGAGAAAGCAGGGTAGTCAGGTCATGGCACAGACAGTCAGCTCCTCTGAACCAAATAGGCTGGCCGGGTATTCGCAACACATGGCCCAGGTTGACGAGTTCCTGGTTGCGCAGGCTCAGCGTATGCGCAGAGCTCTGCTTGATTACGAAGTCGTATGCCGAGATCCAGAGTTTTCTGTGCGTGTGAGCCATCTAGCTGATGCAGTGAGTCAGCACGGACATACCTGCCGGCCCATCGATACCTGGGTTGGGATCGTTGCAGTCGGGTTCATCCGCGCAGACGAAGGCTGGGATGGGACACGCTCAGCCGAAGCCTATGCGGTGCCGCCATCCGGCGACGGATTTGTACGGTCTGACAACTGGCCGTTATTGGCGCTTTCCGGGGCAGGTATCGTCGCAAGCGGCGTCGAAACAGGTTTTTTCGACTCGCAACTCTTCGGCTTGTTGAGAAGGGGTGGCTTGAATGATCTGTATGAATTTGGGCAGACAGCCCGAGACATTAGTCGCGTTGGTGGTCTGGCTCCAACACCTGGGTACGGGTATGTAGGTCAGGTCAATCTTTATGGGGGGGCTGACCTAAAGTCTCTTTATGGCTGGTCTCGTCATCTCACCCATATGCGTTTCGACATGTCCTATGCAGACAATATTGTCAAATTGTCCGGGCAATCCGGCCTGCATGCAGCACACGAATCGATTCTGCCCAGCACAAAACTTGGAGCTGCGTTTCTTGCTATTCAGGTCACATTTGTTACAGCAGAAAACTGGAACGAGTACCAGGAAGAGGGTTTGACAAAAGTTGCGGCAGGAACGGTAGTGGATTCGGCGATAACGGTAGGACTAACTGCAGCCGGCGTAGGCGTTGGTGCTATGGCCGGTGGTGCTTTGCTTGGGGCGGCGTTGGGCGTTGTGTCCGGCGGTACACTAGCACCGGTCGGTGTTGCTGTTGGCAGTAAAGTAGGAGGCTTTGTCGGTTCTTGGGCCGGTGATTGGCTGGCCGAAGAGGTGTTGTCAACACAGGCTGACGAATGGTTGACTGACAAATTGGACGCTGGCGTCGATGAGGGGGTGGATGCTGCGTTGGAGCAAGCCGAAGCCGCCGCTAGGGCGACGGTTGAGCTGGTCGACAATGTTGCTCATGTTGCACGTGATGCCATTGCCAGCAGCCGCAACCAAATCGAGACTGCATTCGAATCTGCTATGAACAATATAGTGGCGCTATTCTAGTCGCATTTCAGTAGCAAGCCCGTAGGACATTGATGAAGGGGGAGCCGTATGTGGCGTTTGACGACAGAGGAGATTGCCTTGCTGCTGAGTTTTACAGGCCACCCAGAGCTCGGCCAGGTATTCCTTGCGAGCGAGTCAGAAGCACTTTTGTCACAGACCCAAATACAAGAGCGTCTGATTTCTGCAACGCACTCCCTGCTGGCTGCACAACACGCTGCAGTGAGCGCCGACGGACGCATTTTGCTTGGCTCTGACTTGGCGGTGATTGCTGGAGCGTTGACTCATGTCCCGTACTCAATGCGTTTGACACGTAGCTACCGTAACGTTGAGATCAATCTGACCTACCATTTTGCCGAACAGCAGATTATCGCGCATTGGTTGGAGCAAGGAGTGGTGCATTGTTTTGAGTTTATCAAGGATCGCCTGTCTGTGGCAGATGCTGCGACTGAATTCCTGATGAGTGAAGTGTCAGTTTCGGATGAGGGCAGGTCATTCTCGATAGAAGATGCCGCTTTTGACGGGATCTTGATGCCGGCTAATAATCGGGAACCAGAACAGCAATTCGGCATTGCGCAGGCGAGCGGTTCGACTACCAGGATGTTTGCAAGTGACACTGTCGCGCCAAGATTCCGCGGCAGTGTCTTATTGGTGCAGTATCCAAGTGATAGCCCACCTGTTGCCAACGCTGGGTTCCTGCTTCTGGCTGGCAAGACGCGCTTGTGGTTGATCGAACCCAACCCTAGCCAGAAGCAAATGGTTTTGACGACGATTGGGGCACTGCTTCTCCGCGAGAAAATTCAAACCCTGCTTCACACTGCCACGGTGCTGGAAGCATCCCAAGGAGTACAGGGAAATGCCCAACTGGCAACCTAATTGGAGCAATGTCATTTGGAACTGGGGGGCAGCGTCAGCTGCAGCTCAAGAGTTGCGCCGTATGGCCGATGATTTGGATAAGTCGGCACATGAGCGGCGTCAGCTTGCCGGCGCGGCCCAGGCTGAGTGGCGTGGCCGTTTTCGTGACGAGTTTGACGCTGATTTGGGACGTATGCTGAACGAGGCACAAGGTATCGCTGCTGAACTGCGCGCTGCGGCTGGCCAGATCGAGCACGCGAGCGATCTGGCTCGGTCTGAACAGCAGCACCGTGAGCGCGAGCGTGAACGGTGGCAGCACGAAAAACGTGAGGAGGAACGCCGCGAGCGTGCAGCGCAAGAACGCCGCCAGTCCCATTGATTTTAGCCCAGGGCAGGGAGGAGCCATGTCATCTAGCAGTTCGGCAGAACCACAGGTGCTGATTCGTTATTCTGCCGATATGTTGGCGTTAGACGCCCAATTGGTGGCTGCTTCTGCGCGCCTGGCAGCTGTTCTGAATGTCTTTGAATTTCTCTGTCAAGAGCCTGGGTTGCGAGTGGAGGTTAGTCATTTTCCTGGCAAAGTGACCGGGTGCGGTAGCCGCGCACAGTCAGTGGATGCTTGGGTCGGCCTGGTGGGTATTAATTTCAAAATGGCAGATCAAGGTGCGCTGCTCGCTACGGGAATTCGGGATCGATGGCTTCCTGAGTGGTGGTGGATGGTACCCCTGTCCTGGTGCTTCACCCCGACTAATGCGCAGCTGCGGCTGCCCTATATTCCAGTTTGCCCCCCACGACCTGCTGCTAACATGCCAGTCCAAACGCACACGCTGCTTCCATCCAACCTTGCCGATCTCTTCGTTGAAATTGAAGAGGCCTCCAGTGACATTACAATTATTCAGCTCAATGACGATGAATATCTGATTCTCGTGCAAGGCACTGAAAGTTGGACCCAAGGCTCAGACACTTGGGTCAATGCCCTTTTCAGCGGGGTGGGGCTAGAAAGTGATTATACCGAAAAAATCCGGCAAGCTATTGCCGACGCTGGCATTCCCCGTGGCGCCACATTGAACTTTGCAGGGTTTAGCCAGGGAGGACATGCGATACAGATTGTGGCAAATGAGTATGCTGCAAACAAAAAGTATGAAATTCGTAACCTGATTGGTTTCGGTACGTACTTTGTCGATGCACCGCATCAGCGTATTGAGCATGCGCAGATTTATAACTTTATCCATGATCCGCTCGTGCTGGTTGATGCACTCGTGCCAGATCTTGCCCCATTGGCTGTAGAGCATCCACGCAGGGAGAAAATTCTCCTGGACTCGGTGACAATCAACCCAGCAGATGCGCATGGTGCGTATGAAAAGTCACGAACTTTGCAACAGATGCCTATTTCGTGGAATGTCGGTGGTGGTTACCCCAAGACAATCAAGACCGTTGATTCCTCGAGTGGGCCACGCCAGGCGGTGTTGAACACTGTACAGCAAAGAGCGGCAGCTAGTTGGGCATGGGGTGTTGAAACTGTAAAGTTCACTTCCGACAGGGTCTCCAGCTTTTCTAATTCGGTTGCCGATTCTCTGTAATAGACAGCCTCATAGGTTGTGACAGAAGCAAGCGAAAAATTTGAACTGGTTGTGGCACAGCATAGGCGTGGCTGTTTATACTCTGAACCGGAATTGAGGAAATCCGTGATTGAATCCGACGTTACGATAACGGTAAGTCAAGAAGAACTCTCCTTTCTTGTACAATTGTTTGGGGTGGACACGATCCCTGGCCTTGGCGAAAACCCATTTGCTTTCTTGTCTGACGAGAGCCGTGAATTGTGC
>CAIRNL010000860.1 GCA_903879975.1 uncultured Chloroflexota bacterium
GTACTTCCTGGATGCCCGTTGTGCTGACAATGATTTTGTAGCTGTCTTTCAAGGCGGCACCGTTGGTCGTGACGGAGACGACTTCTTGCGGTGCAGTGCTGCTGTAACTGGCAGCCGCGCTCGGGTCGCTTGTGGGGACAGCGCCCAGAACTGCCGCCTCCAATGCCGTGGCAATCTGGACGGCGCCGTTCTGTTCAAAGAGGGGGCTGATCGCTAGTACGACTAGCCGCTGGCCGCGCACGCTCCCTTCACGTAGTACGAATAGAGGCGCCGTTGGGAGTGCTGCCGGCTCAGGCGCGTCGGCGTTGGGCGCTGGTGTCCAGTCGAGAGCCGGTGGCAGCACCGGCACACCTGGCGCAAGCGTGCCGGCAAACGGCGCTGTCTCCAGCCGCTGTACGGCGATCGACGGTGCTACGCCAGCCGGCAAGGCCAGTGTGACGGACTGAATTGGCAGGTCATAACCCTGATAGCGCACAGTGGGCAGCAGCGCATCTACGGTGGCTGCCGAAACTTCGACAGCCGGCATGTTCCAGGAAATATACACGCCCTCTCTGCCCGTCGTGACGGCAAGACCGGCCGCAGATGCCCTGTCTTGGGCGCGAGCCGAAGGCACAAAACCGATGATCAGTACCGTCGCCAAGAGTGTGGGGAGCAAATTTTTTTTCATGGGTTTTCTGGTATGGAACATAGATTCTTCTTCCGGGCCATCATCCGTGCTCATACACCATGCTTCTGGTTTCTGTCGACCTTCATGCTAGACACCAGCCGCGTCCTGCGCTCGCTGGAACGTTGCCACAGTGCATCTCACTTTGCGATAACGTATCCTACACTATTCTAATCGCAGTATAGACCTGTTAGAAAAGAATGAAATGAAAGTGAGCTTGCAGATACCTTTCAACCTGATGTCTGTCTCACTGCAGCATATGCCGCATGCCGTGTATTGGGCTGCACATCAGGATACATGAAATCGGGGAATCAGACGAAGATTCCATCGGACAGTATAGCCAGCCATCGTTGCAATTTTCAGCAGTTCGACGGCGATCGAGGATAGCCGTTCTATGGGGGGAGCGGAGGGCACAAATAAAAAGGGGGGGCTTCAATCCCCCCCTTACAAATTTCGCGCGCAGATTTACGCTTTGCGCCTGCGAGCGGCAACTGCCGCCGAGAGCGCCGCCAGACCCGTACCAAAGAGTACAACCGTCACCGGTTCGGGAATCGGCACCGGTCGGGCCGAGCGTACGGGCGTCGCACTGCCAATGTAGTGGCTCGTGTCGCTGTCTGTTACCTGCTGGCCGCTGGGAGATTGTCCGGTCGCCGTGCCAATATTGACGTACTGGCCTGCCGTGGCAACGCCATTGGCGGTGCAGGTCATCTGCTCACCGACAGCAAGCGTCGTCTTGGGGCAGGTCACAGTCAAGCCACGATCGTCGGTGACGGCGACGTTACTCAGGGCCGCATTACCGTTATTGGTGACCAGATAGGTCCAGGCAACCGGGTTGCCGACCTGAATTTCTGGTCCCGGCGGTGTGTTGGCATCCACACCATTGGTGGATTTGACGATCACAATGGACGGTGCGAACGGATTGCAGTAGGCGGCAGAGTCCGTGTCCGAAATGCCCGGGGCAGTCGTGCGCGCCTCATTGACGTAGGTCGGACGCGCACCCCCGCCGTCCGCAGCATTGGCGCAGCCTGAAACTGGTGCTCCACCGTCAGGCAGTACCAAGCCGGGCTGAGAAAGGTCGATGGCGCTCTGGCCGTTGACTTTGTAGAGCCACACGTCGCCCGGGTCGATTGTGTTGTTGCTGTTCGAATCGGTCAGGGAGCCATACTCGGTGGGCGTCACGGAGGGCAGCTGTGTATCGCTGATCGTGACAGAAATGGGACGCAGCGGCTCGCAGATAGCGCCGGCTGGACAGGTGTAACTCACTTGGTAGAGGAAAGAAACGCTGCTGCCAGCTGCAATGGTCGGCACAGTGGCATCATTCGGGTTGTTGGCATCGCTACATCCAGCTGGGATCAAATTCCCTGTGCTGGCCAAATTGGTCGGACACACGTATTTCACCAGTGCCAGGTCACCAATGACGGCGGGCTCCTCGGCTCTAACTGGTGTGCTGCTTGCGAGGGTCAAGAAGAGTGCGGCCAGCAAGAATGTGCCAATCAGCACCCCAAATATCCTGAACTTAGGCATATCGGTGTAGCTCCTGTTCTGAAAGGAAGGTAGATAGGTTCAAAGGAGATGCTGTACGGAGTGAATGGATAATCCACAATATTGGTGAATAGTATATCACCGCTAGAATGACCGCGCAAGCAGGCGCGCAGCAAATTTTGATGAAAGGGAAATGTATTTTACGCATCCTGCTGAGGAACATAGTCAGCGTATCGCACCACCTTGTCACCTGGAAAACGCCCGTATTGTTCATTTTTGCCCTTTGTTTAGGTGCCTCCTCCAGACTATTGGTATAATGGCACTAACTGTTTATTGTCATCGCGCGCATGGGGCGTTTTCCGAGCAAGATGTGCGCAGACGCTTCAGATGCCAATCGTCTGACATGAAAGGATCCGCGGATGTCTGTTCAGGATTTTTTTGGCGCTCGTGATTTCTTCGACACAGGCAGTGGCGAAGCGGTGATCTATCGTCTGTCGGCGCTGGAGAGGGCTGGCTTCAGCCTGCAACGCTTGCCTTTTTCCATTCGGATTTTGCTCGAAGCTGCGCTGCGGCAGGCTGATGGCTTCGAGATCACCAAGGAAGCGATCGA
>CAIRNL010000861.1 GCA_903879975.1 uncultured Chloroflexota bacterium
CCCCACAGTCACTAGCAGGACGATCAAAAAAATTCGAGAAAGCTGGTTGAGCGCATCATGGCGCATGGATCATCTTCCGGGCAAAGAGCTCAGGGACTGCTGCACAAAGGTTGCCAGATCGATGTTGGCGCCACAGACGATAACGCCGACACGCTTTCCAGCCAGGGCTTGACGCAGCGGACCGCATAACGCTGCGGTAGCAGCTGCGCCAGCGGGTTCCACGGCCAACTTCATGGAGTCGAACAGCAGGCCCATGGCACGTTGCATGGCAGGATCATCGATCAAAACCAGATCGTCGACAAATGTGCGGCACATCTCGAAGCTGTAGGGCAGTGCGTAGGGTGCTCCCAGGCTGTCGGCAATCGTACGTACCTTGTCGATGCCTTGCGGCGTGCCTGCGGCAAAGCTGCGCGCCATCGAGTCAGCTCCCGCCGGCTCGACGCCGATCACACGACATGCAGGTTGAATCTGCTTGAACGCGCACGCCATCCCAGCACAGAGCCCACCGCCACCGATGGGGATGATCACTGCGTCCAGATTTGGTGCCTGCAAGGCAAACTCCAATCCGACCGTAGCGGTGCCCAAGGTTGTCAGTGGCCCTTCAAAGGGATGGACGAAGATACGGCCTTCCTCGTCTTGGATTTGCTGCACGCGGGCAAAAGCGTCCTGCACATTGTCGACCAGCTCGACCTGTGCGCCGTAGGCCTGCGAACGGGCGACACGCGCAGGATTCGCCGTTTTCGGCATGACCACCTTGGCCGTCGTGCCCAGCAAATGGGCGGCAAAGGCTACGGCAATGGCATGATTTCCGGCGCTCACCGCCGTGACCCCACGCGCCAGTTCCGTTTCGGCCAGATTCAGCATGACCGTGAGCGCGCCGCGCGGCTTGAACGAGCCCGTGTACTGGAACAACTCCAGTTTCAGCAGGACTGTAGTGTCCTCGCCCACAGCTGCAGCCAAGTCCGGGCCCTGCCAATGCCAGACTGGCGTCTCGCGCACCAGATCACCCAGCCGCTGCCGAGCAGCCCGGATCTGGCTGAGATCAGGATACATCACGCTCTCCTCCCATCAGAACGCAACACCACAGCGCTGCGCCAGCTACATCCGAAAGCTCACAAAACGACTGACTGCCGCTTGGAGATAGCATGCTCCACCGCACTATAGCAGTTATCTCTGTAGTATGGAGTCTCTATGCAGCGACGTCAAACTCGGTGGGGCTTGCATCCATGAGTCCACTGCGCCGTCCTTCCATTGTTGCCGGCAGCGCGCACATCATAGAAAATGGGGGCACCGTGCGGTTGCCAGGCAAAAGGACAGCTTCATGAACTTGTACGATGAACAGGTATTGGATACGAATGCCGGTGATCCTGCGAACTGCTGGCACAATCAGATCACGTGGGAGATGTGCTGATGGCAGCCTTCACCAGCTTTCATGCGTCAGGCTTCTGGCTCATCCTTGCGTTGCTAGGGGGTGTGGTTGTTGTAGCGGCACGCCCCTTTGTGCCAGCAGACTGGCGGGTGCCCCTTTTCGCCGGATTCTGGATCGGGCTGCCTTATCTTGCGCTGATCGCGGGGGGCGCTTCCCCGCGCCTCATGGGCCTGCTCTATATTGACTGGATGACGAGCCTGCGCCTGGGTGTGGGGTTGACCCTTGGTCTCATTGCTCTAGCGGCAGTGGTGCGACTGTCACTGGGGCGCAGTAATGCCGGTCTGAGCGAAACCGATCGCGCCAGTGAACCCCATTGGGTGGTGACGCTGACTGCCGTCGTGTCAGGCGGGGTGGAGGAATTCTTCTGGTGCTTTCTGCGCAGCGCTGTCCTGGAAACAATGCTCGCCCTACAAGTGGCTATGCAGACTCCCCTGTACTGGTCAATCTGGATCGCAGCCACGCTAGCACTCCCTCTGTCGATGGCATACCGGGAAAGTGGCTACGTGCGCCTGGCCACACTGGCTGTGCTGGTAATGACCTCGATCCTTTTCTTCTACACACGCAACTTCTGGCTCTGCTGGGCGGTGCATGCATCGGTCTGCCTGCTCCTCAACGCGCGGCAGGAGACCGCAGTACAGCGCACCCCTGCATCTCGGTAGCGGCAGGTTGAGCACCACAAGAAAAAGGCGCAGTCCAACTGGACTGCGCCTATGTATTCAACCATTCAATGTGTTTGTGGCGGCTCTGAATTCTACATGAAGAAACCGAGCACGACGATCACAACAAAGAGCATGGCCGACACGATGAACAGTTTGCGCAGATCGCTGAAGACAAAGCCATACTCGGTGCGCCAGTCGACCTCAGCCGATGTACGCTGAGCTGTTGACAGTGCAGTGGCGGGCGCCTGCACAGATATGTTCTGGGCAACGTTTTCGTTGCTCTGCTTGTAGAGCTTGCTGTAGTTGGTCGGATTGGCCGAACTTCTACCTTTTGCCGTGCGCTTTGGATTGTTGGCCGCCATCTGCTGCTTCCCTGTTCTTTGCGGAACTCACACATTCGACAATAAGGTTATTATAGCCCTGCCTGCGCTGCACATGAAATTTGTCGCCCGGTGATCGGACTGAAACCAAGCAATCTGCCGTCTTGTGTCAGATTTTCTGCACATGGCGAGGCAAGATGGTTCACCACGTAGGCCATCCCCTCTGGCTCGAATCATGCTGTTCGGCGCCCAAATGCAAATCTGTGGTGAAGTGCTGCCGCCGCGCTGCGTGCTTCGGGCAGTTTGAGCGCCGCCAGCAACACGGCGTAGATGACAAAGCCAGCGCTGCCGAGCAGCACGACCCGCAACAGCGTGCCTGTTGCACCGCTGGGCAGCCACGGCACAACGAGCGCTGCAGCGCCAACAGTTCCCAGCGCCATTGCGCCGCCGGCCAACGCCACGGCGAGGAAACCGCGCCATGTCTCTGCGCCCAACCGCCCGACAACACGCCACAGCAGGAAACCCATGATCAGCGCGTGGCCGGCCTGCTGAGCCGTGTCAGCCCAGACCAGGCCAAGATAGCCCAGCGGCTCAATCAACGCCAGCGCAACCAGCATGTAAATGCCTACGCTGACAACGCCCACCAGCGCCGGTAGCCAAGTATTGAAACGTGCATAGAAAGCGAAATTGAGCGGATAGTCGACCGCAGCAAAGAGCATGCCGATGAGATAGATATTCAGCGCAGCGACGAC
>CAIRNL010000862.1 GCA_903879975.1 uncultured Chloroflexota bacterium
GGGGAGGGATGTGTCCCGGTGGGCGCCCCGGTCTTCAAAATCGGCGGCAGGCGGCGCAGAGTCGGCTGCGGTGGGTTCGACTCCCACGCCTTCCCGTATCCGATCCAAAAAAGAATGGCTGAAGTTCATGGAAATTTCACTTTTTCAGGGGAATGAGACGCCGAAGATCGAACGGTGCGTCCTCTATCCATATCCCGATCTGAAGCGTATTTGGACCCGGATTTGGGTTACCGCCACGCAGGATGAAGAAAAGCCCAATCTTGAAGTCATCGTGCTGAACCCTGACGGCACCGAGAATTGCAGCGTCTACATGATGGCGCACGCTGAGGCGCGTGCGGAGACAACGCTCCACATGCGCGCCCCAGCACCGGGCAGCACCTATCGCGTCGTTGCTGAAATGACCCAAGGGGTCGGCGATGAGCAGCACAGGCTCGACCGCCACGAATTTGACCTCATCCTAGAATTCCGCAATCCCGACAGCGGCGAGCCCGGTTTCGGCTTCGGCGTCGACTGGAACGAAATTGAGCGCAAGGCGGGCGGCGTGTGAGTAATGCGCCCTGCCCGTCCTGCGGTGCGTTCTACCCAGCCAGTCTTCTAGCCAACGCCAGAACGCTCAGCCCGGGCATTGTCGCGCTAGTGCGGGAGGCGATGCCGGGTTGGTCAGCGGTGCGCGGGATCTGCCCGGTCTGTGCCAAGACCTACGCCAGCCATCTTGCGGCGCGGCGCAGCCATGTGTCGCTGCATCATTCGACCGATCCGCACACTACTTTTCCCTACTATCATGCGGCGGAGGAGAGCTTGCTCAGCCAAGCTGAACGTCTGCCCGACTATCATACTGTGCCTGCAGCAGGCGTGACGATTGCCTTTCTTGACAGCGGCTACTACCCGCATCCAGACCTGGCGCGGGGGGACAACTGGCGCGGCAATGTGCCGGCCTGGCATCTCCTTTCGCCACGGCAGTGGCGCACGCTGGTGGAGGAAGCCGGCCTGCGCTTTGTAGACTACGCCGATCTGACCGACGGGAGCGAGCGCGTCGGTCTGGCTGTGCCGAGCCTGTGGGACGGCGCCAGCGACAGCTGGCATGGTCAGATGACGACGAGCACTGCTGCCGGCAACGGACAACTCAGCGGCGGCCACTATCGTGGCTACGCGCCGCAGGCTGCGCTGCTCGCCATCAAGATTGGGCGCGGTGGCGGCCGTATACCGGAGGAAGACATTCTGCGCGGGCTGACCTGGCTGTTGGAGGAGGATCGCTGGCAGCGCTACGACGTTCGGGTCGTCAACATCAGCGTCGGCGGCGATTTCCCCGAAGAGTGGACGACCAATCCGGTGTGCCGGGCAGCACATGCGCTGGCCCAGCGTGGCGTCTTCGTGGCGGCAGCTGCGGGCAACCGCGGCATCGACGAGCTATTGGCCCCTGCGCAAACACCCACAGTCATGACCGTCGGCGGCGTCGAAGATCACAACCGGCGATGGCGGCTGGACGAGGGGTCGGCCAGAGAGGCACTGTCGATCTATCATCACAACAGCGGCACGGTGCACTACCAACACAAGCTGATCCGCAAACCGGAGATTCTGGCACTAGGCCGCTGGGTACCGGCGCCTGTGCTGCCACCCAGCCATGTCTTTCACGAGATGGTGGCGATCGACCGTGTGCGGCGCATCCTGCGCGGCGAAAACGGAGACCTGCCCGGGGATGTGCGACGCGGACTGCACAGCGCAGAGGAGGATCCCGAACCGACAGACCGACAGGTCACCGTGGACGTCAATGGCTGGATGCCCGAGGTTTGGCGCGGCTTGCGCCAACGTATGAACGCGCACAAGTGGGCACATCCCTACTACCAACATGTAGACGGCACCAGCGTAGCAGTGACACAAGTCTCGGCGGTGGCGGCACAGATGGTGCAGGCCAACTCCAATCTCCAGGGCAGTGACATCCGCGAGATTCTGCTTGCAACCTCGCTGCCACTGCCCCATTTCCTGCCACGACATGGCGGCACAGGAATGCTCCAGCCGGCGCGTGCGGTGGCTGCGGCCTTGCGCACGTGCGGCGGTTCCCTGACGGCTTATCCAGCCAGTGGCACGTCCATCTGTGAAAACGAATTGCAGAAATGGTTGCTTCGCGGTACATTTCCGATGCTTGCGCCAGATGGCGCACCTAGAGAGGGCAGAGCCGTCTATTTTGGGGTATGGGCGCCTGCGGCGCGCAGCGTGAGCCTACTGGGCACCTTTAATCGCTGGCAGCCGTGTCGCTTGAACCTAGAGCTGACCGCTCACGGATGGTGGCATGGGGCGATACGATTGCCGGCTGGAACACACCTCTATCGGTTTTGGATGATCGATGCTGCGCATCCAGAAGGTCATTGGCTGCGTGATCCAGAAAACCAGCTTACCGCCGAAAGCGGCTACGCCGACGCGCACAGCCTGATACACCTAGCATGACCATTGTGAGGGATTTGCATTGAATCGTGAGTATCATAAGTGGTACAGCACGCGGTTGCAGCGGGATATGGAACTACTCATTTTCGGTCACGCCGGGGCGCGCATGCTTGTCTTCCCAACGAGCATGGGACGTTATTATGAGTACGAAGATCGCGGCATGGTGGCAAACCTGGCCGATCACCTGGAAAATGGCTGGCTGCAACTCTACTGCGTCGATAGTGTCGACGCCGAAAGTTTTTACAACGGCTGGGCACACCCATCTGGTAAGATCTGGCGCCATATCCAGTACGAAGAGTATCTGCTGAACGAAGTCCTGCCGTTGAGCGAATCGAAAAACTCAAATTCGTTCCTGATAGCGCATGGATGTAGCTTTGGCGCCTATCACGCTGTCAACATTGCCTTCCGCCACCCGCACCTCTTTGGCCGCGTGCTGGCGTTGAGCGGCAAGTATGACATGGCCAGCTTTTTTGGTGGGTACTACGACGACAACGTCTATTTCAATACGCCCAGTGCCTTCGTGCCCAACATGCACGACCACAACCAACTCGAAGCCCTGCGCCGTATGGACATCCTCATCGTTGTGGGCCGGGATGATCCGAACATCGAGAACAACCGAGCGCTGAGCCGCGCGCTGTGGGACAAAGGTGTGCCGCATGCTTTCCGCGAATGGGATGGTTGGAGCCATGACTGGCCCTACTGGATGAGGATGGTGCGGCAGTACATCCATGGGCACGACTAAGCGGGCGGGCTAGCGGACGCTACACGACAGTCGATTGATCTGTCCTATCACAAGCCGAACTGCGGAGGATTCATGAGCGTCAAGAAAATCGGGTTAATCGTTGGCCGTGAGTGGAGCTTTCCGCCGGCATTCATCGAGGAAGTGAACAGCCGGAATGCTGGCGTCGCTGCCGAATATGTGAAATTAGGCGGGACGCGCATGGATGAGCCGTGCGACTATTCTGTGCTGATCGATCGCATCAGCCACGAGATTCCGTACTACCGCACCTATTTGAAGAATGCTATGCTGCAGGGTGCCTACTGCATCAACAACCCCTTTTGGTGGAGCGCCGACGACAAATTCTTTGGGGCAAGCCTGATTACCCGCATGGGAATTCCGTCGCCCAAGACCGTCGTCCTGCCCATGAAGTCCTATCCGGAAGGTGTGGTCAGTGAGAGCTTGCGCAATCTGACCTATCCCCTGGACTGGGATGGAATTGTTGCCTACACTGGGCTGCCGGCCATCCTCAAAGATGCGTGGGGCGGCGGATGGAAGAATGTCTACAAGGTCAACACTATCGACGAGTTAATCCGGGCCTACGACGAGACCAACACGCTCTGCATGATCCTGCAGGAATTCATCGAATTTGAGCAGTTTGTGCGCTGTATCTGCGTCGGGCAGACAAACATCATGCCCATCAAGTACGATCCTAAGAACCGCCGCTATATCGTTGAGCACGAGCACTTGAGCCCGGAACTGGGCGAGCAGATCGTCGGCCATGCGCGGCGGATCAACGAGGTCATGGGGTATGACATGAACAGCATCGAGTTTGCCGTGCGCGACGGTGTACCCTATGCTATCGACTTCATGAACCCAGCGCCCGACATGGACATCAACAGCATCACACCGCACTATTTCGAATGGGCGGTCAAAACCATGGCTGATTTTGCCATTGAAATGGCCTACAACCCAAGCCCGCAGCGCAGCGAGCAACGTTGGGCACACTATGTAGAGTGAGATGCCGCCTGCAGCTGGCGGTATCTGGTCTGTCCTGTCCAAGATGGCAGGGCAGGGAGCCGGCATCGTTCTATGGACTACATCATCGTACTGTTCGCTGGCATCTTTGTGGGTTGGCTGATGACCCGATTCTGGGTGGCCATCAACCTTCGCTGGACTACCAGCAAAAACCTGCGCCAGTCACACGTCAAAACGATGAAGGAGGCGGCAGAGAAGGGCAAGAAGGCCAGAGAGGAACAACGCAAGGCGCGCAGCACAGCCGTCCGTGCGGCCTTTGAGACGATCCTTTTTGGCGCCATCGTGTTGCTGCTGGTGCTTCTTGGGCTCAGCTATCTTGCTTGAGCATGTTTCTAGTTCATGAGGTCTACATGTCTGACAAGCCGTTGACGGCAATGGTCGCCTGCGCCGGGTGAGCGTCCAAGCTCCCACCGGAGTCACTTGCGCAGGTCGTGCGCCAACTGGCCGGGTTTTTCCCGGCAACTGAATTTCCAGAGGTACTGGTCGGGCTAGGTCAGCCGGACGACGCGGCCATCATCCAGCTGGATGGGGAGCGTGCCCTGATCGCGACCACCGACTTCTTCACGCCCATTGTCGACGATCCATGGACTTACGGGGCAATTGCCGCCGCCAATGCCATGAGCGACGTCTATGCGATGGGCGGCGAGGTGCTCTGTGTGCTCAATATCGCCGGCTTCCCGGAGGGGCTGAACCCGGTCACTATTGCGCACATCTTCACGGGAGGCGCTGCGAAGGTGCGCGAGGCAGGTGCGGCTGTGACCGGTGGCCATACCGTCACCAATCCGGAACCTTTCTTCGGCCTGGCAGTGACGGGTCTCATCCACCCACAGCAGGTAATGCACAAGGGGGGTGCACTGCCTGGCGACCAACTCTACCTGAGCAAACCCCTGGGCAGCGGCGTCATCACGACAGCCGCCAAGCTGACCGGCCGCGGCGAGCGTGGCGTCCATCGTCTGGCCCGTAAGGTGCGAGGCAAGGCAGATCTGGACATTCGCCACCTGGACGACGCTGTCGTTTCCATGCTGCGGCTGAATCGTGCAGCGGCACGCGCTGCGCGCGCGGCGGAGGTGATTGCTGCTACCGACATTACAGGCTTCGGGTTACTCGGTCACGGTGCAGAGATGGCCCTGGCCGGCGAAGGTGCAAGCGGCGCCGGCTTTGTCATCGAGGCGGGAGCAGTACCGGTGCTGGCAGGTGCACTCACCTACATCAAGGCCGGCTATCTGACACGTGGCGCTGCACGGAATCCACAGTACTTTGGCCAGCACATACGCTTTGCAGAAACCATCGATCCGGTGCTGCGTACATTGCTGTGGGAAGCCGAGACAAGCGGCGGGCTGCTGCTCGCTGTGCCGGCTGCCAACACAGCGCGCTTCGAGCGTACCTGCGCCGAGAGCAATCAGCCGGCCTGGCGGATTGGCGAAGTGATCAGCGGCGCCGGCATCCAGGTCATCTGAGAGCCTGCATTGGTATTGCGAATTCCATCAGCGGGACGGCTGTACGGCAGTCGTCGCATGCGTGGCACAGGTCGCGGAATCATCTGCAGCATTCAGGAATGAGGAGCATGAAATGAAAGCGATCATGAAAGTGGCGCCCGGGGTCGGCAATGTCGAGGTTCGGGAAATTCCCGAACCACATCCCGGGGCGGGCCAGGTCAAGATTCGCATCCATGCTGCCGGGCTGTGTGGCACCGATTTACACATTTACAAGGATGAGTTTCGCTCGTGGCCACCCGTTGTACTGGGCCACGAGGTCGCCGGCGAGATTGTCGAACTGGGTGAGGGTGTACGGGGGCTGTCGCCAGGCATGCGGGTGACGGCCGAGACTTATTTTTCTTATTGCGGCCAGTGCAGGTCCTGCCGGGCAGGCCGCAGCAACCTCTGTCTGGAACGGAGATCGATCGGGTCTGCCGTCAACGGCGGCTTCACTGCCTATCTGGTCGTGCCGGCGCGCAACATCCACGAGTTGCCCGCTGCCGTCGACTTTCGCGCCGGTGCGCTGACCGAGCCGCTCGCCTGCGTCGTCCATGCCACGCTGACGACGCCGACCGTTGTGCCGGGCGACGTTGCCGTGATTGCCGGACCGGGCGCCATCGGGCTGCTGACGCTGCAGGTGGTCAAGGCAGCAGGCGCTACGGCAATCGTGCTGGGCACCGATGCGGACGAGCACCGGCTCAGTTTGGCAACGCAATTGGGCGCCGATGCCATCCTCAACGTACAGCGCAGCGATGCAGCGTCGCTCGTGCGTAGCATGACTGAGGGGGGTCTCGGCGCTGACGTGGTCTACGAGTGCTCGGGCGCGGGGCCGGCTGCGCAGCAGTTGCTCACGCTCGTCCGGCGCCATGGCCGCTATGTACAGATCGGGCTCTTCGGACGGCCCGTAGCGTGGGAGCTAGATCAATTAGTCTACAAGGAATTGACTGCAACCGGCACCAACGCCAGCACGCCGCCGTCGTGGCAGCGTGCGCTGGAACTCATGCGGGCCGGCAAAGTACAGACGAAGCCGTTGATTACGCACAGCTTCCCGGTGACAGAATGGCAAAAGGGGTTTGCCACCTTTGA
>CAIRNL010000863.1 GCA_903879975.1 uncultured Chloroflexota bacterium
GCCTTCCCACACCAGGCGGTCGCCGGTATAGGCGGGATAAAAGCGGCCATCGGGCTGAAGGATGCCAGCCAGGAAGAGTTCGGCAACCACCTCGATAATGCCTGAGCCGCAGATACCGGCAGCCAGGTACTCTGGCTTCCCAGCGAGGGCGGACGGCGCCTTCACATCCCAATCGTTCGACCAGCGGTCGTCGCCGATGACGCGGAAATTGGCGTGGCCCGTGTCGCGGTCGATGCGTACGCGTTCGATGGCACCCGGCGCAGCGCGCATTCCGGCGCTGATCTGTGCGCCCTCAAAAGCTGGTCCGGTCGGGCTCGATGCGCTCAGGAGCCAGTCGTGGTTGCCCAGCACGATCTCGGCATTGGTGCCCACGTCGACGATCAGTTCGATCTTTTCCTGGCGGTGCGGCTCCTCTGCCAGGAGCACCGCCACATTGTCGGCGCCCACATGGCCAGCCTCCGAGGGCAGCACGTGGACATTGGCTGCGGGATGCAGGCGGAGGCTGAGATCGCGTGCCTTGATATCCATGGCATCGCGGTTGGCCAATGCGAAGGGCGCTCCGCCCAGTTCGCGCGGGTCGACGCCCAGAAACAGGTGGATCATCGTCGTATTGCCGGCGACAACCAACTCGTGAATATCGCGCGCCTTGAGACCGGCGCTGTGTGCCGCCTGCCCAGCCAGTCTATTCAGCGCCTTGATCATAGCGTCGTGCATCTTCTCGGTGCCGTCATCGTTCAGCATGACGTACGAGACACGGCTCATGAGGTCCTCGCCGAAAGAGATCTGGGGATTCATGGCCGACTCTGTGGCGAGCACCTCGCCCGTGCGCAGGTCGCACAGATAGGCAGCGACCGTCGTGCTGCCGATATCCACCGCCAGGCCGTAGATGCCTTCTGCGTAGCCGGGGCGCACATCGATGACCTCCTGATCGTTCCAGACGATGACGGTCAGTGCGCGCTTTGCGCTGCGCAGTGCAGGCTGCAACCTGCGCAGCGCATGGAGGTCGATGGTCAGATCGACGAGAGCGGCTTCCTTTTCCAGCGCGTCCTGCAGGCGCCGCCAGTCGCCGCGATGTTCGCCGAGCGTGGCATCCTCGACCTGCACATAGAATTGGCGGAGCGCTGGGGCGATATCGATGGCGCGATCGCCGGCCGCCTTGCGAATCATCTGCTTGTGAGCACGGCTCTCTTCCGGCACGTAGATGAGCACATCGCCAGTGACCTGGGCGGTGCAGGAAAGGCGGCAGTCGTCGGCATGCATAGCACGAAGCAGCTCACGCTCTTCCCCGCCGGTGGGCGTCAGATGCGTGGCGGCCGACGTGATAGCGTGTTTGGCGAAGTATCCTTCCTCGACACGCACCTTGCATTTGCCGCACGTGAGCCGGCCGCTGCAAATGCTCTCGATCCCGACAGCCAACTCACGCGCGGCCTCGAGCACGGTGGTGCCTTCGGCAAAGCGCCCACGGCGCCCGGAGGGCATGAAAACGACTAATGAACCTTGATCGGACATTCCGGCAACCTGATTTCGCGTCTCTGCTCGTGTTGAGATTCCCATGAATCGACGATCCAAACAACAGCACGATGTCTGCTCCGCCGGCAGCAGCCACACGGCAACGTGTCGTCTGCCTGCTGCGCCGGGTAAGGCCTAGGCTACCGAAGTATAGTATACGAAAGTATCGGCTACAATCTGAGTCCGACGTCAATTGCACAATGGCCTTCTCGCCGTAGCTGGCGGGGTGAGTTGCGCATGGGGCGGCGATCTCGATATACGCTCGCTTTGGATGTAGCGGGAGCGATCAGCGATACACGCCGTGTTTTTTGGCCGCCTCGATCAGGGCGTGGACATTGTCAGGCGGTGTCCTGGGTGGAAGCGCGCAACCCGGTCCGAGGATCAGCCCGCCGCCTTCACCCAGGAGCGAGATCGCTTCCTGGGCGGCGGCCTCGACATCGTGTGGCGTACCCAACGCCATCACCGCACTCGGATCGACCGGTCCAAGCACAGTGGTTCGCCCGCGCGTAGCGGCCTTGACAAGGGGCATATCGACTTTGTAGTCGAGTTCCAACACAGCGGCGCCCGTCTCTACCATATCAGGCACAATTGCAGTGGCATCGCCGCAGATATGGTAGGCCAGAGAAATATTGTGGGCTTTGAGGTTTTCCACCATACGTCTGGCATAGGCCCACTCAAAACTTTTATAGGACTTTGGCGAGCAGACATCTGGCCCAGAGAGAGATTCGCCGATCGAAGTCATATGAGCGCCGGCCTCGATCTGGGCATAGGCGTAGCGTGTCGTCACTTCGAGTGCAAACTCGAGCAGGCGATGCAGTTTCTTCGCCAGTTCAGGATCGCCTGCGCCGCTGCGCCGCCCGCCACGCCCGCCGTCCGCCTGGGCCAGCCGCAAGAGGAACTCCTCCATACCCAACAGCATCGCCGCCAGAGAGAAGGGGCCTTGATCGGCTCGCCCGATGATAAACGCCTTGTCGCCGATTTCATTTGCAACGATGCGCGTGGCCTTGAGGTTCTCCGTCAGCGGGTGAACCTTGTGGGGATCGGGCACGACAAGTTTATCGATATCGTCGAGCGACTTGATAGCGGGTCCATGACAAACCGGCGCGCTACCCTCCATATACTCTACCGCTGCGCCGCATGCTTCGGCCAGCGCAGCGGTGCCATTTTCAAGCAGCAGCACATCATGGCCGAACTCGCGCCATGCCTGGATCTGTCCCACGGCCATTGCCTCACCGTCTTGAAAAAACTCAGGGAAGGGCCTAGCGGAGGCCTCGGCTACCATCATGAAATTGTGCAGATCGACTGGTACACGGTCAGGAATGCCTCCGGCGAGCACAGTGCGCACGCGTTCCAGCGAATTCATTGGGTAGGTTGTCATGCAAGCCATCCTCTCATCCTGCGATCCTTACTAGGAGTGGGAGACGGCATCCGGAGTGCGTGTAGCCTGGCATGTGGTCAGCAACCAAGCGAGCGAAGCACAACCCGAAAACCGCAACCATCGTTACCGTTTGATCATAAAACCGCCATCCACGAACAGGGGAGACCCCGTGATGAATGACGCGCTGGGCGACGCCAGGAAGAGTGCGGCCTGCGCTACCTCTTCGGGCTGCGCCATACGCCCCAACACGTGTGCGCTGTTGGCAACGGCGAGCAACTGATCGGGATCCTCGGTCGTGCGCAGCGCCTGATGCGTGAAGCCAGCATCTACCCAGCCAGGACAAAGCGCGTTGACGCGTATGTGATAGGGAGCCAATTCCTGAGCAATGCCGTAGGTCATGCTCAACACCGCACCCTTGGTGGCTGTGTAGGCGAAACTGCTCTCCGAGCCGACAAAGGCCGACACCGAAGAGAGGTTGACAATAGCGCCGCCGCCGGCTGCCTTGATTGCGGGGACAGCATACTTCGTCGCCAGAAAGGTGCCGGTCACATTGACCGCCATGATTTCGTCCCAGGCGCGCTCCTCCATTTCATCGATATGCCCGGTGCGCAGGATACCCGCCGAGTTCACGAGCGTGGTCAGTTTGCCAAAATGCGCTGTGGCGGCCTCGACCGCCTGACGGCACGATGAAGCCTGCGTCACGTCGAGCACGACGCCCAGCGCTGCACCGCCCGCTGCGCCGATTGCGGTCGCCATCTCTGCGACGCGCTCCGCTGCAATATCTGCCACAATGACGGCTGCCCCTTCTTGCGCGAAGAGCCGTGCGATCGCCGATCCGACGCCGCCCGTTGCCCCGGTGATCAGGGCAACCTGTCCCGCCAGCTGTCCCATACATCTCTCCCTTTTCATTATTGACGTTGCAGGTGTAGAACCAGCAGGCCGCCGCGGGGCGTCTTGTCGCGCCGGATGACATAGGTCATATTGGCGAAATCCTCCGCGTTGATCGCCTGCTGCGCCGTATCATGCCACAGATCGGTCACCGTGAATAGTGTCCCTGCCTCCCACCCTAGCAGGTCCAGGGGCAGCGTAAAGCAGATAGACAGGTCGGCATCGGTGTTGGGATTGCCAGCGATCAACAAACACTCGTTGCTGCTCCAATACAGGTAGGGGAGCGGGGCCTGCCGGTCGGCTCTCGCTTCTATCGGCAGGAGATGGGCGGTGGTATCACCGACGCGCAACGGACGGATCCAGTGGCTGA
>CAIRNL010000864.1 GCA_903879975.1 uncultured Chloroflexota bacterium
AGGTGGCGTTCATGGTTCTCTCCTTTAGACGGTTGTTTAGCAACACCATCCTCTCCTGAGATCCTATGAACGCCAAATTCACCATTGCTCAACTAGCCATCAAGGTATTAACTAGAAAAGAGACCGACGCAATGACTACAGATTACGACGCGATCGCCCTTAGTTATCCCAACGAATTACTTTACATGGTGTATGTCGATACCTACACCTATTTTCGGCTGATCGGCGATGTCAGGGGGAAAACTGTTCTCGATATCGGTTGCGGCCGTGGCGAGGCCTCTCAGCGTCTTAAGTTGATGGGCGCAGAGCATGTGGTTGGTGTGGATGCTTTTCCCAGGATGATCGAACTGGCGCAACAGGAAGAAGCACGTAATCCACTAGGTGTTGAGTATCGTGTGCTGGATATCATGACGCCACAGAAAATTGGCGAATTTGATCTGGTGGTAGCGTTTTCGGTCATCAGCATCGCGCCGACGCGCGAAGCGCTCTTTAACACTTTTCAGACTATCGCCATGAACCTGAAGCCAGGAGGGCGCTTTGTGACCGTAGGTCTGAACCCTGAGCAACCGCCGGAAACCTACAAGCTGGTTGACAAATATGGGATTCGGATCGTAAATCCTCCGCCCATCGAGGAAGGAGATTTATTACATACTATTGCAGTGGTAGATGGGCAGGAGATATTGTTCGAAGATTACTACTTCACTCAGGCAACCTATAACGAGGGGCTGGCGGCAGCAGGCTTGTCGCAAGTGATCTGGCATGAACCGCAGATATCCCCAGAAGGGATCGCCCAATTTGGATATTCCTTCTGGCAGGACTTCATTGACAGCCGTGTATCTATCTATCTGGAGTGCGTTAACACAGGCTTTGGTCAAAAAAAGCAGTGATCATCAAAATGCGGTAAGCTACGTATATAGCAAGCGGACTGAACATCACAAGCGGGCGAGTAGACAACGTTCCGTTACTGCTGGTGTACCATCGTTGTGAGGGATTGGTCAAGCTGGCCACCATATTCTATGGCAAGTGCAGTGCCTGTTCTGTTGGAAAGCACAAAGTTGGTCAAGTCCCTGCCTGCATAGTAAGCTGTATGACCGTCCTAGTGGAGCAAAATAAGTATGGTACGTTCGATAGCGCCACCATGTAGCCTCGGGAGCAAAAAGGAATGCCATGCGTACCTATTATGACATTCAGCTGAGCACGCGCGCGATCGAACGCAGCGAACTGCACGGCAAGCAAATCGTATTAGCGGGGCGCTATCTGATCGCCAAAACGCTGGTCGAGCGTAGTCTAGCAGCAGTCGATCCGCTGGCGCCGGAGAATCCGCTGATCTTTTCGTGCGGCCCCTTTGCTGGCACGAGCTTCTCCAATGCGAATCGCACCAGTGTGGGCTGCAAAAGCCCGTTGACCGGCGGGATCAAGGAAGCCAACGGTGGGGGTACCTTCAGCTACGGCCTCGGCCAGCTGGAGATTGCCGGATTCACCCTCTTTGGCGCCTCTGACGAGTGGATCATCCTGCACTTCAAGCGGGACGGCAGCATCGTCTTCGACAGCGCGGAGGCCTACCTGGGCAAAGGGAACTTTGCTGCCGCCGAGATGCTCTATGAGCGTTACGGGCGGAAGGTTGCCATTGCCATTTGTGGTCCGGTGGGCGAGTACCAGGGGCTGCTGGCTGGCATTGCCTTCAGCGACAAGGAGCTGCGTCCCTCCCGGATGGCTGCGCGCGGCGGCGTCGGTGCCGTCATGGGCAGCAAGCGCGTCAAAGCGATCGTAGTCGACCTGCACAGAGTGCCCTCCTTCAGTGACAGCAAGAAAGTCACTGCCAGCATCAAGGAATACACCAAGATGTTGCGTCAGGACTCCATCGTCATGAATTTTTACAACAAAGTCGGCACCATGGGCATGGCCGATTACCAGAACTACATCGGCGGGATGCCTGTACGCAACTTCACAGCTGGCCAGATGAGCAACGTGTCGGCGGGTGAAGCGTTCAAGATGGGCGGCGATTACATCGGCGAGTTGAATACGGCGCGTGGGGGGGAGCAGACGCACCCGTGCATGCCTGGTTGCTCGATCCAGTGCAGTAACATTTACTTCGACGCACAGGGCAAGGAAGTTGTTTCGCCCGTTGAGTACGAGACACTAGGGTTGCTCGGCACGAACTGCGGCATTTCTGATCCGGACGATCTGGCGCAGCTGAATTTTATCGCCAACGACCTCGGTATCGACACCATTGAGACGGGTGCAACGCTCGCCGTGCTGATGGAAGCAGGTCTTTCCGCCTTTGGCAACGTTGCGTGGATGGCATCGGCGCTGGCAGAGATCGGTCAGGGTACAGCGCAAGGGAAATTGTGGGCGCAGGGCACAGCGCGCGTGGGTGCGCACTACGGCGTCCAGCGTGTTCCTGTGATCAAGAAGCAGGCCATCAGCGCCTACGACCCGCGCGTCGTGGAGGCGACCGGAGTAACGATGATGGTGACGGCACAGGGTGCCGACCACACGGCTGGCAATCTTCCTCGTCTGAAGACACGCGAAATGGACGTCGAAACGCTCATGGATTTGAGCCTGAAGCAACAGATACGGGTAGCTGCGAACGACTCGTTGGGGCTCTGCGTCTTTGGCCAGAGCGTCACCAATGTCAACCTCGAATTTCTGACTGATGCGCTCAACGCAGCACACGACGCAAAGCTGACGACAGCCTTTTTCGAGCAGCTGGGTCGTGACACGCTGTATTACGAGCGGGAATTCAACCGGATGGCTGGCTTCACGGCAGCGGACGACGAACTGCCGGCCTTCTTCTACAGAGAGCCGCTGGCGCCCACCCACCAAATCGCCCGCTTCCACGGTGAAGAGGTGCATGCCATCTACGACGACCTGGAACCGACTCTTGGGGAATAACATGCAATCGCTCGACTCACTCCAGTGTGCAGCCAAAGCTCTCCAGCCGCAACTGATGGCATGGCGGCGTGACTTTCACATGCACCCGGAACTTGGCTTCGAGGAAGTGCGGACCGCCGGCATCGTCGCCGATCATCTGCGCGGGCTGGGGCTGGAGGTCTGCACAGGGGTGGGCAAAACCGGCGTTGTCGCCCTGATCGAACCGGATTGCGTGTCGGAAAACGCTCCTACCGTCATGTTGCGCTTCGACATGGATGCGCTGCCCATCTGCGAGGCGAACAACGTGTCGTATCGTTCGAGTGTGGACGGCATTATGCATGCGTGTGGGCACGACGGGCACACGGCCATCGGCATGGGTGTGGCGCAGGTGTTGACGAGCTGCCGTAACGATCTCGCCGGCCGCGTCAAATTGGTTTTCCAGCCGGCGGAAGAAGGGTTAGGCGGCGCGCTGGCCATGATTGCCGACGGTGCGCTGGAAGGACCCCGGCCGGCTGCTGCGTTCGGGCTGCACCTTTGGAGCCGCATCCCGCTCGACGAAATCATCGTGCAAGAGGGGCCGCTCATGGCTGGTGCGGATAAGATTCAGCTGGTAGTGAACGGCGTAGGCGGGCACGGTGCGATGCCGCACGAGACAGTCGACGCCGTGGTCGTTGCCAGCGAGATCGTGCTGGCATGGCAGACCATCGTCTCGCGCACGGTGGATCCCACCGTGCCGGCGGTCGTGACGGTCGGGTCTTTCCATGCGGGGTCTGCGTCCAACGTGATTGCCGGGCGGGCCGAGTTGGAGGGATCGATCCGTTCCTTCAGCATCGAGACACGCGACCTGCTGGTACGCCGCCTGCGCCAGATTGCTGAAGGCATCTGTGCAGCGCACGATGCAAGCTGCGAGTTCACCTTCGTCCCTGGCGTGCTGCCCACGATCAACTCAGCGGCGGGTGCTGCGCTAATGCGCGAGATTGCGACGACGCTCGTGGGTGCGGAGCGGGTCAGCAGCATGGCACCAGCCATGGTGGGTGAGGACATGTCGGAATTTCTGCTGCGTGCGCCGGGCTGTTACGTACTGGTGGGAGCCAACGATCCGGACGGGCCGCTGAACAGCCCCCATCACAGCCCGACCTTTGATTTCGACGAGCGGATGTTGTCCACGGGTGTGACGCTGCTCGCTGCTGCGGCTGTCGAGTATCTGCAACGCGAGACGCTGCGGCTGTGACAACATCCTCAGTGTGTGGGGTCGCCTTTGCACAGGAGCGTCCGGGGAGAGCGTCCAAGCCTGCCTGCGGCGTGAGCGGCTGATCTGTCTTTCCAGACAACTCCATGCGTTTTTAACCCCGGCCAAATTGACGGAGCGGAGTGACCATGCTATCATAATTTTATCAATATGATTAATCATAATAATCAAATCATTACATGATTTTATCAAAAATTGACTCTGAATTCCTACGTTATCTGCTTACCGACGGCCATTTGCCTGGCGAGCGTCTGCCATCTCTGAGCGAGCTCAGCGCAGAGACAGGCATGAGCATGGGCAAGCTGCGCGAGCAGTTCGAGATTGCGCGTGTCCTAGGCCTTGTGGCGGCGAGCCCGCGGCGTGGGATCACCCGTACGGGGTACAGTTTTCTGCCGGCTGTCCGGCTGAGCCTGCTGACGGCGCTAGCCATCGACAGTTCCTACTTCGAAGCATTCAGCAGCCTGCGCGTCCATTTAGAGGCTGCGTACTGGGAGGAAGCGGTCTCCTCGTTGACCGACGAGGAGTTTGTGCTGCTGCGTGCGTTGGTAGCAGCGGCATGGCAGAAGCTCAGCGAGCCGCGCATCCAGATTCCGTACCAAGAGCACCGCGAATTACACCTAACGATCTATCGCCGTCTTGGCAACCCGTTTGTCATGGGATTGCTAGAAGCCTACTGGGATGCGTACGAGGCGGTTGAGCTGAACACCTATGCGGACTACAGCTATCTCCAGGAAGTGTGGCGTTACCACGAGCGAATCGTAGAAGCGATCTGCGGGGGAGAAGTCGTAGAAGGCCGGCGGCTGCTGATCGAGCACATGCAGTTGCTCAGTGGGCGGGGCATCTCGATGGAGATGCCGGTGCGGTCGCACGGCACGGTGCGGCCGGCAACCTTGAATTTGTGAGCCAAATGGCGGCAGTTGGGCGTCATTTTCTCATTGTCGTAGCAGCAAACATTCGATTTTTCGTAGTCGAGTCAATCTCGTCCGGGAGAAAAAGTAATGAGTGTGATCGCTAAAGAACCCCAAAGCACAACGATCAGTAGCCTGATCGTGAACAACTTCAACATCAACGTTGCGACCGCCAATGGCTCCGGCAGCCAGACCAGCAACAACATGTTGATTCGTTCGCTGTACAAGATGGGCATTCCGGTGACGGGCAAGAACCTCTTTCCAAGCAACATCCAGGGCTTACCGACTTGGTTCAACATTCGCCTGAGCAAGGATGGTTTTCTGGCTCGGCGTGAGCGCGTTGAAATCATGATCTGCATGAACGGTGCGACCGTGGCAGAGGACATGGAGAGCGTCGAGGCAGGCGGGATCATTCTCTACGACGACTCGCTGCCTGTTGCCAATCATCGCAAGGATGTGAAGTACTACGCCCTGCCGGTCAAGGAGCTGGTCAAGGCAGCCAACCTGCCCTACAACCTGCAGCGCTACGTGGCCAACATGGTCTATGTCGGTGTAGCGGCGTTCCTGCTCGAGATCGAGATGGAGGAGATCAAAGAAGCGCTGTCGTGGAATTTCGGCGGCAAGACCAAACCCATCGAACTGAACTGGAGCATGGTGAGTGGGGCGTACGACTGGGGTGTGCAGCATCTCGTCAACGACCAGCCCTATCGTGTGCGCCGCATGAGCGGTTTCAACGAGGGGACCGTGCTAGTAGACGGCAACACGGCGGCAGGCATCGGCGCCATCTTTGGCGGCTTCACCTTTGCATCTTGGTATCCCATCACGCCCTCGTCGAGCCTAGCGGAATCGATGAGCAGCTATGCGGCCAAGGTGCGCCTTGACCCGGAGACCCAAGAGGCAACCTATGCCATCGTGCAGGCCGAAGATGAGTTAGCGGCCATTGGCATGGTAATTGGGGCAGGATGGGCAGGGGCGCGAGCCATGACGGCCACCAGCGGACCGGGCATCAGCCTGATGTCCGAGTTTGTCGGCTACGGCTACTTCACCGAGATTCCCGCCGTCATCTGGGACGTCCAGCGCATGGGTCCGAGTACGGGGCTGCCGACACGAACGAGCCAGGGTGACATCCTGGCAGCCTACTATCTCGGCCACGGCGACGGGCGCCACCCGGTACTCTTCCCGGCCGATCCGACCGAATGTTTTGACATGGCGATCGAGGCACTGGATCTGGCCGAGCGGTTACAGACGCCGGTCTTTGTACTGAGCGACCTGGACATTGGCATGAATCTGTGGATTACCAAGGAGTTCAACTACCCAGAGAAGCCGATGGATCGCGGGAAAGTGTTGAGTGCGGAGCAGCTGGCTCAATTCAAGGACAACCATGGCGGCCAGCGTTGGGGGCGCTATCTGGATGTTGACGGCGACGGCATCGCCTATCGTACCGTACCCGGAACCGACAATCCTGCCGCCGCTTACTTCACGCGCGGTACGGGTCACACGGAATATGCCACGTACAGCGAGCGTCCCGACGTCTGGGAGAAGAACTTGAAGCGATTGCGGCGCAAATTTGACACGGCGCGTTTGCTGGTACCGGCGCCCATCGTTCAGGAAGCGGACGGTGCGGCGATCGGCATCATCAGCATCGGCAGCAACCATCCAGCGCTCCTGGAAGCGCTGGCACGCCTGGGCGAGCGGGGGATAGCGGCGAGCTATCTACGCCTGCGTGCGCTGCCGATCAACGATAGCGTCAAGGCGTTCATTGCGAAGTACGACAAGATCTACGTGATCGAAAACAACCTGGACGGCCAGTTGAACAAGATTCTCCAGACCGAGTTACCGGAGCTGGCAGCCAAGCTGGTCTCACTGAGCAAGTGTGACGGCCTGCCGCTGTCGGCGCGCTGGATTACGGAACAGATGACCAACTAACGTTGATGGGATTGGGGGGAACATACCATGACAGCGACACCTACACGCGCACCGGCTCCACGGGCGGCGAAGCTCAACCTGATTGGTCTGGAGAAAAGTGCCTACAAGGGCTCTGACTCGACCTTATGCAACGGCTGCGGCCACGACAGCATCAGTTCCCGCATCATCAATGCGGCATGGGAGATGGGTCTCCAGCAGACCGACGTCGTCAAATTCAGCGGGATCGGCTGCAGCAGCAAGACGCCAGCCTACTTCCTGGGCATGAGCCACGGCTTCAACACCCTGCACGGGCGTATGCCGTCGGTTGCGACCGGCACGCTGGTAGCCAACCGCACCCTCGTCGGCATGGGGGTCAGCGGCGACGGCGACACAGCCTCCATCGGCATTGGCCAGTTCAAGCATCTTGTGCGCCGCAACGTGCCGATGGTCTACATCGTCGAGAACAACGGCGTTTATGGCCTGACCAAGGGTCAGTTCAGTGCGACAGCCGATCAGGGGCAGGTGCTGAAATATGCAGGCACAAACCCTTACATGCCGCTGGACGTCTGCATCGAGGCGCTGGCGGCCAACGCCACCTTCGTTGCGCGCAGCTTTGCCGGCGATGCCAAGCAATTGGAAGCGCTGCTCAAGGCGGCCATTGCGCACAGGGGGCTGGCCGTACTCGATGTAATCAGCCCGTGCGTCACCTTCAACAACCACGACACATCGACCAAGAGCTACAGCTTCGGCAAGGAGCACGAGATTCCGTTACACGAGCTCAACTTTGTGCCTTCCTTCGAGCAAATCGAGATCAAGGAATACGACGACGAGACCGAAGTACAGCTGCACGACGGTTCATGGCTGGTGCTGAAAAAGCTGGGCAACGAATACGACCCGACCGACAAACATCTTGCCTATCGCACGCTGGAAGATGCGCGCAAGACGCAGAAGCTGTTGACGGGCATCTTCTACATTGAGCCGGAGACACCGAACTTTATCGACACACTGCAGATGACTGCGACGCCGCTCGCGCATTTGAGCGAGGCGCAGACGCGGCCTAGCCGCCAAGCGTTGCGGAGCATCATGGCCGAGCTCTAACGTGTGGTGGGCTGGAGAAGCCAAGATTTGCGGGCAACGCCGCTGCCGAGAGGGCGAGCTTGCAACATCCTAGTTTCTAGCACACATGGACCTAAGGCAATCGGTAGTTATCGAGCAGCGCAGCATGTAGGGCGATTTGGCAAATCGCTCTACAACACTGTCGGCCTATTTGCGCCCATCTGTACTAGCGGCCTTTCGTATAGATTCGCCGAGCTGGGCAGCAGACTCGAAGAGATCTGGGAATTGCACAGCCTGGGGGTTCTTCGATTTTACGTCGTGTGCCACCCGCGATCGGTCTGCTCTGGCGCGGCAAACTCTTGGCGATCCGCTGCGTGCACCTGGCGGACATCGGTGTAATACCCGCGGCGGTCAGCGGGCAGCATCTCCGCCATGGCCAGCATGATCGTCGAAGTCAGCCGGCGCACCGCTTCTGGATCGTCAGCATCGCCGACAGGAGCGATCGGTGCGCCAAAACGCACGGTGACTTGTGGGCGCGCCTGCAACTTTTTGAAATCGCGCAGCACCGGTTCCGAGTTGATCACGACCACGGGCACGATGGGGACGCCGCCCTTCATTGCGATGCGGGCGACGCCCGTTTTGCCGCGTTGAAGCTGGCCGTTCCTGCTACGTGTGCCTTCAGGAAACATACCGACGACGGAGCCAGCTGCAACCATCTTCACTGCCTGGTCGACCGCCTGTGTGTCCGCCTTGCCGCGCTGCACGGGGAAAGCTCCGGCTGAGCGCACCAACCCGGCAAGCAGCGGATGAAAGGCAAAAATTTCAGCCTTTGCCATATAAAAGACCTGGCGCGGCGATGTGTAGCCAACGATGACATAGTCGGGACCTGCCGTGTGGTTGATGGCGTAGACGCAGCCGCCCTGGTGCGGCACGCGCTCGCGCCCCTCTATCCGCAGGCGTAGAAAGAACGGTTTGATCATCAGGGCAACAACGCACAGGACACGCCACATCCAAGTGGCATCATGCGGTGGCAGCAACATACCTACACTGACTCGCTTTCCAGATTGTCGCGCATACTGGCAGGCAGCATAGCCGCCATTGCGTCCATAATCTCGCGCGTGAAGAGGCGCAGTGAGCGGCGGTCGTCCAGATCGGTGGGCGGCGGGATCGGTGCGCCCACCTTGGCTGTCACAGCGATGCGCGGCCTGAGGCTCAAAAAATTGGTGCGGTGCAGGATCTGCTCGGAGTTGATGACCACTGCAGGGATGACAGGCGCCTGCGCCTGGATTGCCACATAGGCTGCACCGGTTCGCCCGCGTTGCAGCTTGCCCGAACGGCTGCGCGTGCCCTCGGGGAACATGCCCAGCACGCTGCCCGCCCTGACAATTTCCACAGCGTGAGCGATTGCCTCTTTATCGCCGTCGCCGCGCCGCACTGGAAAGCAGCCGTTGTAGGCAAGGAAGCGTCCTAGCCAGCCATACCTTTCCATCAGTTCGGCTTTCACCATGAAACAGATCTGGCGCGATGAAAGGTAGCCGATGACGAGAAAATCCGGCCCCATCGTGTGATTGCAGGTGAGCACACAGCCGCCTGTCGCCGGAATATTTTCACGGCCCTCGATAGAGAGGCGACAGAAGATAGGCTTGGCCAACGACATGGAGAGGTGGATCGCTTTCCACGTCCAGATGGCGTCTTTGGGAGGCAGTACAAAACTGGCAGGCACAGTTCACTCCAGTCGTTTTACAGGTGCCACTCAATTCAAATGGTTCAGCAGATGGACGATGCGGCGATACATCGCCACCAGCCTGCGGTCCTGCCCGTCGAGCGGCGAGAGTTCGAAAGCGGCCTGTACATCGTCCGCAAAGAGATGGGGCAGCGAACCCAGCAGAAAGAAATAGCGTCGCAGGTCGTGGGCAGCCTCCTCCCAGGCTTCCTGGCGGAAGTTCAGCACAGCGCGATCGCGCCACAAATGCAGGTTAGACGGCACGATGGCCGTCTGCAGGGAAAGAACATTGAGCAGTTGTGCAGTGTCGGAGCGCCTGAGGTAGGCGGAGCGCAGGTTATTGAGAATACGCAGCGCCATCTCGTGCGCGGTCACCGGGTGGAAGAGTTCCTGGGGCAACGGGATATGCCGCCCGACCACCGAAGCGAGGTACTGCTCGGACTCCCTGATCGGCACGACTGCGCTGTTGAACGGGTCGAGCAGCCACTCGCCCTGATCGTCCACATAGCGTGCCATAAAGTGGTAGGGGAAGCCTAGCCCATCAATGCGCAGTCCCAGGCGTCGACCGATCGCGATGCAAAGCAGGCACAGCATGATCGGCAGGCCGGTGCGCCGCTCGATGACCGCATCGAGCAGGCTATTGCACGGGTCGTGGGTGTCGTCGTGGCTGCCATGGAAGGCGAGGCCGTCATTGAAGACACGCAGGAACTCAGCAGCCCTGGGCGGGTCGACGTTCGATACTGCGAGGTACGCGCGTGCCGACTGTGCCAGCTGATCGATCCGTGCGAGCTGGGCTGCCACATCCAGCGGCGGCGCAAGACTCGAAGCGATGTCGAGTGCAAGCAACTCGGCACTCACATCGGGCTGGCGCAGGTGGACTTCAAATCTCTCGACGGTGCGCATCATCGTTCCGGGAGGGTCAGTAGGCCGCCGCCGCGTTTGAGGCGTGCCATGCGCCTGGCCTCCTGCTCCAGAATCCGGCGCATCACGGCAATGGAAGTTGCGTAGGTAGCATCCACTCCAAAGTAGCTCATGCTCTTACTCAGCAAGGTCTGGCGGCGGCTGATGGGGGTGTCACTGGCATAGTGGATCAGGCCGATATCATAGGGCACGTTGATAAAAAGATTGACGATTTCATTGACCGGGTAGCGCTCTGGATAGACATCTTCGTAGATACCGCTCAGGTAAGGGCCGGCCTCCATTTCGATATCAGTATAGCCCTCCTCATAGAAGACGTGCATGAAGCTGCGATTTTGCAGAATCGTGCCACGGACGGTAACCGCCTTCTGATTGTCGAACACCGTACCGAAGTTAAGCAATGGGCTGACATCGGTCGCTGTGAAGCAATTGCGAAAGAGGAACGTATTCTGCGAATGCTCGTCGTAGACGACATTGGGGATCATCACGTCGCCGACACGGCCGTTCAAGGTAGCTGCTTTGCCCAGCACATAGACGCCGGCGATGCGGCCTACGGCGGTACTGATCTGACTGAAAATGTGATAGGCAGCCATGCCCAGCGGGTAGTCGATATTGATCATCACGGCGTTGCTCTCGCGCAGCAGGTCCCATTCGGCATCGGCGAGCGTGTGCAGGCGCGGGTCGATTCGGCGACGATCGAGAGAGCGCAACTCGACGATCTGCGCCTCCACATCCAGGCAGTGCGGATCGCTGACGCGCGTGACGCCGGCCATGCGCTCGCGCTCGTGAACCAGGAGGCTGGCCTGCGCCTGATCGCTGAGGCTGGCGAGGTAAGGGCGTGAGGCATAGTAGAGAAAATTCTGAAGGTGGCCTGCGTCGTCCTGAGGCAACGCGGCCAGTTCAACCATCAGGTCTTCAGGATTTTCGCGGCGCACGAAGTCCAGAATCTCGTGCTGCAATTCCCAGGAAAGTCCTGTGATCAGATTGACGATGCTGTGGGTATTGCTGCTGACGAAATAGATCGGCCGCTCCCAGAGACGGACAGCAGGGACGGCATCTTCCAACTTGCCCCACCAGTGCTGGACACTCCGCCGATAGTCGCCCAGGCCGCTGCCGAGCACCATCATTTTCAGATCCATGCGGCGTTCGGCTGCTTTCTGGAGATTGTGCATCAGGTGAGGCTCTGGCCACAGCTGCTCCAGTTTGGCCAGTTCACCGGGCGTGAGGTCGAGCGCCTGACCGATTTCAGCGAGCAGTTCCACGTCTTGCTGGGCGCCGGGCACCTGCGCCAACAGGTGCTCACGGATCTGGCCGTTGTTCAGCTTCTGGTGAATCTTGTTCCATTCGATCTGGAAGGTGACCATACAGGGCACCAGATCGTCGATATCGCTGACGCTGGCCACAAAAGCGGCCATCGTGTGTTTGTCACCGTCGTAATAGTACTTACGCCGCCTTGCCCGCGCCCGCACGGGCTTCCAGTGTTCGATCTGGTAGCCCTCGCGGTCGAAGACATCTTCCATCTGTCCCATGACCATGAGGTTGGTGTCGACGATCTGCGGAGGGAGGCGCAGCACCGAATAGACGAGCGCCGACACATCCAGGTCATTGGTATCGGCCAGATGATGCAGGTTCGACCGCATACCGGTGTGCGTTTCTTCCAGGCTGCGGATGCGCACTGGGCCGGTGCTGCGCAGCAGGGAGTAATAGGTACGGATGTAGAGTTCGATTTCGTCGCTTTTTGCAGCCGGTGGCGTGCGATCCATGGCACCTACCTGCCTTCTCGATCATTTAGCCAGACGGGATCGGATGTCTGGTGCGGTTGACGTTGTGCGGCATGCAGATTAGCACAAAGCGGGACAAGGAGCAATCGGGCGAGGGATCGTCAGGGATCGAGGGATCGTCAGGGATCGAGGGATCGTCAGAAGAGGCTGAGCTGGCCTGCCATGCCGGCAGGGGGCCAATCGGGCAGTCGAACGCGGCCGTCCAGCAGTGTGCGCAGGCGGCGCGCGCTGGCGGGCGAATGGCCTTCGTAGGGGTTGTGCATGTAGCCAAAGACCGTGCGACCGCGCTGTGTCAACTCAGCGATCCGCTGAGCCCAGCGCTCCAAGTCGTTATTGCGCGGCGCCTGCAGTTCCCGGTCGCCCTGCGGGCCACTGCGATCATCGCCGATCCATCGGATGAGAGAAAAGTCTGGCCCCAGCCCTGCGTCGACGCACTCGACCCAGGTGGCGTACAGATCGGCGGTGGCCATGCGGTCAACCAGCACCAGAGCGAAATTGCGCTCCGCCACAAAGCGGGCAAAGCCAGCTGTCAACAGGTCGGCGGAGCGCGCTTCGACGGCCAGGCGCAGGTCAGGCGCTTCCGGCGCCAGCCAATCCAGATAACCAGCGAGGTCGCGGCCATTGCCACGACGAGTGAAGTCAGGTGGTAGCTGAAGAAAAGCGGGGCCTGCAGCCGGCCCCAATGCGCGCAGCGCGTCGAGAAAAGTGCGGGTGAGATCGGTGCAGTCGACCAGACGGCGGTCATGGGTGATAGCGCGCGGGAACTTGAGCGCGTAGGTGAAGCCGGCGGGCACAGACTCTACCCAGTTGACCAGCACAGAGGGCGACGGAATCGCATAGAAACTCGTATTGACCTCCACGGTATCAAAGTGGCTGGCGTAGAAGGGCAAGTATTGATTCTTGGGCACCCAGTCGGGATAGAAGGTGCTGCGCCAGCCGTCAAAGAGCCAGGACGACGTGCCAAGATGGACAAGCGGTTGGGCGAGTTCTTGCATAGATCAACCTTTGCACGTCATCTTATCACCGCTGCGCCTCGCCTCGAAGCGGCAGCTGACCGGTTCAGGAATTTATCCTGTCAACAGGCACGATGTCTGCGCCTACCGTCATCCGATCTCAGCGCGTACGGAGCCGACCGCCGGGCGCGTCTAGGCGACTCGCATAAAAAATTTTGTTTACATCGCACAACTCAAGCCCTGCCAACCGTATTATCCGGTGAGATTCAACAACCAATTGCCGATCAGAATTGTGCACTATGCACATTGTCCTGCGGCGCCCCATCGCCTATTCTATGTCCATTCCTTGCGACAGGAATGGACAAGGCAGTCGACGGTGCGAATCCATCATTCATCTAGGTGTGGGAGGGTCTGAATCCAATGGTCAATCGTCTATTCCGCGCTGTGCCGATAGCGCTCCTGCTGAGTTTGGCGGCAACCCGCGCATTTGCCCAGGAGGGTGAAGTTTCGACGGCTGAGATCACCTATGCGATCAACAATATTACGCTCTTGCTCTGTGCGGTGTTGGTTCTGTTCATGCAGGCGGGTTTTGCGCTGGTGGAACTTGGGTTCAACTCGTCGAAGAATGTCGTCAACATCATGTTCAAAAATTTCCTGGACATGGCGTTGGGCCTCATCATCTACTGGCTGGTCGGCTTCGGCATCATGTACGGTGCTTCCCAGATTATCCCAGGTTTCCTGACGTGGGGTGGTTTTGGCGTCAGCGAGGCTTCCAGTGGGCCAGAAGGGCTGAATCCGCAGGTGAATTTCCTCTTCCAGGTTGCGTTTGCTGCGACTGCTGCGACCATCGTTTCCGGCGCTGTTGCGGGTCGCATCAAGGTAAGTGCCTATCTCATCTACACCGTTTTCATCACCGCCATCGTCTACCCGATCAGCGGCCACTGGCAGTGGGGCGGCGGCTGGCTCTACCAGATGGGCTTTCATGACTTTGCCGGTTCGCTCCTTGTCCATGCGGTTGGCGGTTTTGCCGGTCTGGCCGGCGCGATTGTGCTTGGCCCGCGTATTGGTCGCTTTGCCAAAGATGCGCCCAAGCACGTGTTTGCGCCGCACAACTACGCCTTTGCCGGACTGGGCGTCTTCATTCTCTGGATCGGCTGGTACGGCTTCAACCCGGGCAGCCAGCTTGCTTTCGTTGGCCAGGCCAACACCGATGCAGTGATGCTGATCGCCGTCAACACGACACTCGCCGCCGGCGCGGGTGCAGTTGCGGCCCTCTTCCTGTCGTGGTTCCTGCTCAAGCGTCCCGACCTGGGATCGGCTCTGAACGGCGGGCTGGCTGGGCTGGTCTCCATCACGGCTGGCTGCAATGTTGTGACCAATCCTGAGTCACTGATCATCGGTGCGATCGGTGGATTTCTCGTTGTACTGGCCACCATCCTGCTCGAGCGGCTCAAGATCGACGATCCGGTGGGTGCCTTTCCTGTGCACGGCGTCGGAGGGCTGTGGGCCGGTATTGCGACAGCTCTCTTCGGCGGTTATGCGCTGACCACGCAGATATTGGGATCGGTTGCCATCTCGGCCTGGTCTTTTCTGATGTGCTTTGCGCTGTTCGCTCTGCTCAAGGCTGTGGGTCAGCTGCGTGTCTCGCCCGAAGAGGAAGAAGTCGGCCTCGATCTGACTGAGCACGGTACTGAGGCCTATTCGCTCACCGGTATGGGTGTCCTGAGCAGCGACTGAGCCTTCCCCTCTCCCCGTTCAGTATTTCAACAACGGTACGCCCCACAGCCCCTTGAATTTGCTGGGACTGTGGGGCGTACCGTTGCATCTGTTGCCGGTCGTCCTGCTGTCGGGGAACAGGCGCTGCGCTTGTTTACAAAGTTGCCCATTTCCGGTACGATTGCAGTATCGATCGGCAAGAACAGCATGAGCAACAGCCCACTTACCACACTCCCCCAAGGCTACCGGGGACAACCGCCTGAACAGCCCCTGCAGCGGCTGGGACCCTATCAGATCGAAGGCGCGCTCGGCCAGGGTGCAGCTGCAACGGTCTATCGCGCCCGGCGTCCTGATGGCGCCACAGTGGCGCTCAAGGTGCTGCATCGTGCTGCGGGCGCTGACGCCAAGGTGCGCGAAGCCTTTCAACACGAAGCCAGAATTCTACTCAAGCTGAACCATCCTGGCATTGTGCGGGCGTTGGAAGCCGGGCAGATGGAAGGCTACTACTACATGACGCTGGCTCTGGTGAGCGGGCAGACAGTCGAGGCGCTGCTGGTGCGCGAGAAAAAGCTGGGCGAAATCCCAACTATCGACATCGGTGTGGAGATTGCGGGCACGCTCGACTATCTCCACAGCCAGCGCATCGTGCATCGTGACATCAAGCCTGGCAATATTCTGCTGAACGAGCGTCGCCGCGCCCTTCTGTTCGACTTTGGTGCGGCCATCGACCTGAACATCGAGCAACCGGTGCCGGGCCAGGTCTATGGCACGCCTGCCTTTCTGGCGCCCGAGCAAGCGCGCGGCGATACAGCCATCGACGGCCGCGCCGACATTTATGCGCTGGGGGGCACGCTCTATCGGATGATTGCCGGGCGCAAGCCATTCTATGGCACGCGCGGCGAACTGCTCGAGGCGCATTTACACAGCACAGCGCCGCGCCCCTCCCAATTCGCCTATGTATCGCCTGGCCTGGAGTCAGCGATCCTCAAAGCGCTCGCCAAATCACCGAACGACCGCCATCAAACCGGCAACGAATTCGCTGCGGCACTAGAAGCAGCGCGCAATCCCGGAGGCTCCCCCTCCTCAAACCAGGAGCTGCCCCAGCGGCTTCTACACTGGCTGCGCAACGCCATTGTTCCTGGCGAGTAAGGTTCCGCCCGCCCGTCTTCATCGTGCGTTGCGCAACAGGATGTGTGCGGTCTGTTGACAGTGCCCCACACATCCTGCCCAGGGCGTTCATGCACTCTGGGGGCTGGTCAATCTGCACAAAATTTGCGCAGATTGCACAATTCATCGCAATACCCAGGCATGATTCACAATTTTCGGCAACCCTGCACAGAAAAGCGGCACATTTTATCGTGCAAACAGACCGTAGCAGAGGGGGAAGAAACGCTCTATTCTGGATTGGCAGCGTTAGCGCCGGGCAGAGCGGCGCTTGCGTCTTGATCTTTCGTCTCAATCTAGAGGAGCAATTGTTCATATGAAGAGTCATCGCCTATTTATGATTGGTTTGCTTGTCGGGCTGCTGTCCCTAGGGTTGCCCAGTCTCGTCCTGGCGCAGGATGGTGTGAGCCTAGACGCCGTGGCTGCCACCGCGCAGGACACCACGACGAGCCTGAATGTACTGTGGGTGTTGTTGGCCGGCTTTCTAGTCTTCTTCATGCAGGCAGGTTTTGCCTTGGTCGAAACAGGGTTCACGCGCGCCAAGAATGTCGCTCACACCATGATGATGAACATGATGGTCTTCTGCATCGGTGCGCTTGGCTATTGGCTCGTGGGTTTTGCCCTGCAGTTTGGCGCGGTCAACCACACCTATGCCGACATCAATAACCTGGGCGCGTGGGCTTTTTCGCCCGTGACGCTGGGTGACTGGGGCGGCCTGCTCGACAATGGTCTCATTCTCAACGGGCAGTGGGGGATCATGGGATTGAGTGGTTTCATGCTGGCCGGCTTGACAGCCAACTTTGGCGTTCTGGCGTTCTTCCTCTTCCAGATGTTGTTCATGGACACTGCCGCCACCATTCCAACTGGCTCCATGGCCGAGCGGCTGAACTTCAAAGGCTTCATCGCCATGGGCTTGTGGGTGAGCATGTTCATCTACCCGCTGGTCGGCATGTGGGTGTGGGGGGGTGGCTGGCTGGCGAATCTTGGCCGCACCATGGGCTGGGGCAACGGTGCGGTAGATTTTGCCGGCTCCGGCGTCGTCCACATGATCGGTGGCGTGACTTCGCTGGCCGGTGCTATCGTCATTGGGCCGCGCATCGGACGCTTCAACAAAAACGGTACGGCCAATGCCATTCCCGGCCACAACATTCCGATGGGCATCTTGGGCACGATCATTCTCTTCTTCGGCTGGTTTGGCTTCAATCCTGGTTCGGCGTTGGGTTTCACGGGCGGCTTTCGCGACCTGGCCATCATCGCAGCGGTCAACACGCTGCTGGCCGGGGCGGCGGGTGGTATCTCCGCCATGTTCTACATGTGGTGGTTTGGTCCCTCCAAAAAACCGGATCCTGGTATGTCGGTCAACGGTGTACTGGCTGGCCTGGTTTCCATCACAGCGCCGTGTGCATTCGTGGATCCATGGGCAGCCGTCGTGATTGGCTTGATTGCCGGTCTCCTGGTGGCTGTAGCGACCTTTGCGTTGGAAAAGTTACACATCGATGACCCGGTCGGTGCAGCGCCGGTGCACATGGTCAACGGCGCGTGGGGCGTACTGGCAGTGGGTATCTTTGCGAACGGCAACCCGCTGAGTGCGGCATGGAACGGCGTGGCGACGCCGGTCACCGGGCTGCTCTATGGCGGCACAACCCAGATCATCGCCCAGATCGCTGAAGTCGTGGCGATCTTTGTCACCGTCTTTGTGCTTGGCTATGCCTTCTTCAAGATACTCAACGCCATGGGCATCCTGCGTTCCCGACCTGAGGACGAGCTAGCGGGCTTGGACCTGCCTGAGATGGGTGCGCCTGGCTACACGAATGACGACATGGTCATGCATGGTGGCGTGTCGGGACCGCGCTTCAAAAGATCGACCAGCGCGCTGCGCTCAACGGCAACCACGACCATTCTGCCACGCTGAACCTACCCTGCTGCCGGCGCAGTCAACCTCTGCGTTGCCCAAGCCGGTGAGCGACAAACCTAGGAGAACCATGAATCATGACCAAGAAAATAGAAGCAATCATTCGTGAAGAATCGCTGCAGGATGTGAAGGATGCGCTGCGCGAGATCGGCATTGTCGGCCTCAACGTTCACGAAGTGCATGGCCACGGCCGCCAGGGCGGAATCGAGCTTTCATGGCGCGGCACCTCCTACCAGATGGATTTGCTGCCCAAGATCCAGATCAACATCGTCCTGAGCGACCACAATATCGACCGCACCGTCGACACCATCATCACGGCGGCGCGCACTGGCAAAGAGGGCGATGGCCTGATCTTCATCTATCCCGTAGACGATGTCATCCGCATCCGCACCGGCGAACGTGGCATCGATGCGCTGCAATACAAGGGCGACATCGACGACCGCAAGGATGTGCCGGCCACGGGTCGCCGCTGACGACAACAACGGCGCGCCATTGTGCCTGGCCGTTCCGGTCAGCTCGCAGACATTCCTACACGACGGCGCCCCAGCCAGGCATTTGGCTGGGGCGTCACTTTTCACAGCGGATAGGCGAAAGGCAGAGAGAGTGGCGGGCTGTCGGTGGCCATTCTTGCGGTTGCAGAATGATCATTGATGGTTGCTAGCGCTTGCCCTTACCCATCATATTGGCGCGCAAAAGGTCGCGGTTCATGCTGGCGATGAAGTCCAGGCTGATCTCTTTGGGGCAGACGGCCTCGCATTCGCCGATGTTGGTGCACCCGCCGAAGCCTTCAGCGTCCATCTGATTGACCATGAGCACGGCGCGGTCAAAGCGTTCGGCCTGGCCCTGCGGGAGCGAGTTGAGATGCGCCAACTTGGCCGACGTAAAGAGCATAGCGGAGCTATTGGGGCAGGCAGCTACGCATGCGCCGCAGCCGATGCATGCGGCTGCATCCATCGAGCGGTCGGCCTGTGACTTGGGCACCGGAGTGACGTTTGCGTCGGGCGCCTGACCTGTATTGACAGAGATGTAGCCACCGGATTGGACGATGCGGTCGAACGCTGAGCGGTCGACGATCAAATCCTTGAGGATGGGGAACGCCCGTGCGCGCCACGGTTCGACCGTGATCGTATCTCCGTCTTTGAACTCGCGCATGTGAAGCTGGCAGGTCGTGACGGCTGCCTTGGGTCCATGGGCGATGCCGTTGATGACAAGGCCGCACATACCGCAGATGCCCTCGCGGCAGTCATGATCGAAGTGCACCGGCTCCTCATTCCGGTCGATCAAGTGCTCGTTCAGGAGGTCGAGCATCTCCAGGAAGGAACTGTCCTCACTGACGCCGTCCAGACTATAGTCGACCAATTTGCCATCAGGTACACCGCTGGGCTGGCGCCAGACTCGTAGTTTCAGTCGCATGATTGGATCCTTCTCTTACTTGTAGCTGCGCGTCGCCAGCTTGACGGTCTCGAACGTGAGCGTTTCTTTGTGCAACATTGGCTTCTGGTCCTCGCCTGTATACTGCCACGCCGCCACATAGGAGTACTCCTTGTCGTTGCGCAACGCCTCGCCGTCGGAGGTCTGATACTCTTCGCGGAAGTGGCCACCACACGATTCATTGCGATCCAGCGCGTCCAGGCACATGAGTTTGCCGATCCCAAAGTAGTCCACCAGGCGGCCAGCCTTCTCGAGATCTTGGTTGATTTCCTTATCGCCGCCCGTCACGCGTACATTTTCCCAGAAATCCGCTTCCAATTCTGGGATCAGCGTAAGCGCCTTCTCCAGTCCTTCGGCTGTGCGCGACATCCCACAGTAATCCCACACGATCTTGCCTAATTCACGGTGATAGTGGTCGACGCTCTTGGTACCATTGACGTTCATCAGGCGGTTAGTGATCGCCTGTACATTGGCGACCGCTTCCTTGACTGCATCGACGTTCTCGTCGACTTTCTCCAGCTTAGTGGATGCGATGTAGTTGGGCAACGTCGACGGCAGCACGAAGTAGCCATCGGCCAACCCCTGCATGAGTGCGCTAGCGCCGAGGCGGTTGGCACCGTGGTCGGAGAAGTTCGCCTCGCCGATGACAAAGAGGCCTGGGACATTGCTCATCAGATAATAGTCGACCCACAGTCCCCCCATCGTGTAGTGTGGTGCGGGGTAGATGCGCATGGGCGTCTTGTAGGCATTTTCGCCGGTGATATTCTCGTACATATCGAAGAGGTTGCCATAGCGGTCGGCGATCAGCTTCTGGCCCAGACGGTTGATCGAGTCAGCGAAATCCAGGTAGACGCCGTTGCGCAGTGGCCCGACACCACGGTCACTGTCGACCATGCGTTTGGCGGCGCGCGAAGAAATATCGCGTGGGGAGAGATTACCAAAACTCGGATACATCTCCTCGAGGTAGTAGTAGCGTTCGCTCTCTGGAATCTGGTCAGCGGGGCGGGTGTCGCCCGGCTGCTTGGGCACCCAGATGCGCCCATCGTTGCGCAGCGACTCGCTCATGAGCGTCAGCTTGGACTGATGCTCGCCCACGGGTGGGATGCAGGTCGGGTGAATCTGCGTGTAACAGGGGTTGGCAAAGTAGGCGCCGCGCCGATGTGCCCGCCAGATTGCCGTGCCGTTGCAGCCTTTGGCATTGGTTGAGAGGTAGAAGGCATTGCTGTAGCCGCCCGTGCCCAGCACAACGACGTCAGCCAGCCGCGGGGAAATCTCGCCTGTCTTCATATCGCGCACGACGATGCCGCGTGCCCGGCCGTTGACGACGATCAGGTCGACCATTTCGGTGCGGTTGAACATCTTGACAGTTCCTGCAGCGATCTGGCGTGCCAGCGCCTGGTATGCGCCGAGCAGCAGCTGCTGGCCCGTCTGTCCGCGGGCGTAAAAGGTGCGGGCGACCTGTGCACCGCCGAAGGAGCGATTGTCCAGCATCCCCCCGTACTCGCGTGCGAAGGGGACCCCCTGCGCCACGCACTGGTCAATGATCGCGTTACTGACCTCGGCCAGGCGGTAGACATTGGCTTCACGGGCGCGGAAGTCGCCGCCCTTGACCGTGTCGTAGAAAAGGCGATAGATACTGTCGCCATCGTTGCGGTAATTCTTTGCTGCATTGATACCGCCCTGGGCCGCCACACTGTGGGCGCGGCGTGGACTGTCCTGATAGGCGTAACACTCGACATTATAGCCCTGCTCGCCCAGCGTTGCCGCAGCTGCGCCGCCGGCCAGCCCGGAGCCGACGACAATAATCTTGAACTTACGCCGGTTGGTTGGGTTGACCAGTTTCATATCAAACTTTGTGCGTTCCCACATCGTCTGGATTGGGCCAGACGGGGAGCGCCCATCCAACGACGCCTCGACAAAGGTCGGCATTTCGGTAATAGTCTGTGTTGTCGTCACACTCATGAGTTGCGCGCTCCTACCTCAAGAAACCAAACATGACGGCCAGCGGGACCGTGGCAAAGCCCAGGGGGATCACCAGTGCTGTGAGGACCGCCAAGCCGCGGAAGAGACCATCAAATCGCCGGCTGTTGAAGCCCAGGGTCTGAAACATACTCCAAACCCCATGGAAGAGGTGCAGGCTCAGAGATGCCAGCGCCAACAGATAGAACAGCACGGTAACGGGATTGGAAAAGCCAATCACGACGTTGGCATACGGATTCACACGTGGCGTAAGCGCCGTTTCTGGCAGCGCCACCCAGGTGAACTGTGCCAGGTGGAAGATCACGAAAAGGATAATGACAACGCCGCCGATCCGCATGAAGCGCGAGGCGTAGTTCGCCTGCACGACGCGTTTGACCGCGTAGTTGCTGGTGCGAGCGTGGCGGGCCTGCTGGTAGAGGTCCCAGGCCGACACCATGTGTACAACCAGCGAGAGCCCGATCACAATGCGGATGATCCACAACACCTGGGCGTAAGAAAAGACAGGTTCGCCCACCTCACGCAGGAATTCAGCATAATGGTTGAATTCGCTCTGCCCCTGGAAGATGTGAATATTACCCCACATATGCAGTGCGAGGTAACCGATCCAGACCGCCCCGGTGACAGCCATCAGCGCTTTTTTTGCGATGGACGAGCGTGGAAGCAAAGCAACTTGCATCGAAGACTCCTATTCCATTGTTTTTCTACACGTGTTTTGCGGCTCACATGGAAGATGCAGATGTGCACACCGGCACAGATGATAGATTTATCATACCACATGCAATTCGAACGCTGGAATGCCACTCGTGCGCTGAGCACTTTTTTCGGCGGCAATTCACAAGCAAGTTGCACTTCTCATGCAGGAAGCATACCACAGACACTACGCACAGTTTGTGCATTTTTCCACAATCCTGCTGATCCGTCTGGGAAGATCGGCTGGCGGCGGCCGAGTCAAGCCAAAGCTGCGATCTCTGCAGCAAAACGGTGCTAGAATGAGAAGAGAGATAGGTGTGCCCTGGGTATTGTGAAGCGCTGTGCCGGAGTTGATAGGGCTGCACAACGGGGGAAGGTGGCAACATGATGATCGGCCGAACAGCCTGCGGTGCTGCGTTGCTGCTCCTGGCTGTCGCTCTTGCTGGCTGCCAATCGATCGACCGTGCCGGACCCGCTCCTCGTTCTACGATCGTCGCTGCCTTTCCACATCCTGGCGGGGCTGCACGCCTGGTCACGCCGGCGCTGGATGAAAACATGCTCGGCTGGGTCAACCGCATGGTCGAGGCATCGATGGAGGTGAACGACATTCCCGGTTTTGCGATCGGGATCATTCGGGACGGACAGGTTGTTGATACGAAGGGATACGGTGTGGCGGGGCAGTTGCGGAGGGCGTACTGAAGGGCAGTGCCGGCGCCAACTCACTGTGACCTTTGCTGCGGCCCTGCACGACGGATATTGCTCGCTGTGGTGTGGTCATTCTGCGTGCCGCCGACAGTGGATCGCCCCGTCCAAATTTGCCGACGGTGCGTGGTGGCGCAACGTTGTGGTCAATGACGACCGAGGGAGGGAAACCATGACAACCTCATTGTGGCGAATTGTAGGCGTACTACTGCTGAGTGCGGTTCCTTTGTTGAGCGGATGCCAGCCCATTCAGGCTCCAGCCGAACGCGCCGCTTCCACTGCCGATATTGTGCGTGGCCAGTATGGCGAATGGGATATGGCGCTCGTTCCATCTTCTGCGGTGGCCTACGACGACGCTGAAGAACTGGCCAGCTATGTGAATGCCAAGGCGTTGGTGAGCAGCGAATGGCTGGCGGCCAATTTGGACAACCCGCTCGTGCGCATCCTTGACGTGCGTCGGCCGATCGGTGCAGCCAACTTTGCGATGGCCCACATCCCCCAGGCGCAATACGTCGATCTATGGATTGACCTGATGCAACGCGATCCGAACATACCGATGATGGATCTGATTGTCCCTGAGCGTTTCGCCGAGTTGATGGGTCGGCTTGGCGTGACCCATCACACCACCGTCATCGTCTACGACGCAGGGGAAGGCTCGTCAGCTGCAACACTATGGTGGGCATTGCGGCGCTACGGCCACCAAGACGTCCGCATTCTGAACGGTGGACTGGTGAAGTGGTTGCTCGAGGGGCGGGCGACGACGAGCCGTGTGCCGACCTTCGAGCCGACAACCTACATCGTCCACGAACGGCCCAGTTTGCTGGCTACGCTTGCCGATGTAAAGCAGGCCATGGCTGATGCGAATGTCTTCATCGTCGATGCGCGGCCGCTCAGCTACTTCAGCGGAGAATCTGCGCACACGTTTACCTCGCGCGTGGGCCACATTCCGGGCGCGCTGACTCTGCCGGCCTCGTGGCAGATGAATCCTGAGCAGAAGACCATTCTCCCTGCCGAGCAGCTTGCGGCCACGCTGGGAGTGATGGGCATTTCGCCCGAACAGCGCGGGATCACCTACTGTGGCAACGGTCATCTGGCAGCGTTCGATGCATTTCTGCTCTACTTGATGGGCTTTGAGAATGTGGCTGTCTACGACAGTTCGTGGATGGAATACGGCGTCATGCCGGATCTGCCCACCGAACTAGGATGCGAACAGGGCATCGGTCTCTAACCATTCAGCGCCGGCCATAGACAAGGCGCATCTGCCCGTTGAGCGGGCAGATGCGCCGTTGCTTTTCCCGTCCACGCAGGCGCCCTTCCGTCGGTTTCCATCTTGGCGGAGTGACGGGTACAGCCAGAACTGTTACACCATCCGACCTCTCGGCCAACCTACGAAACACTGGCAGCTCCCATTTGCCCAGTTCAGGAGTCACCATGTCGGACGCAAAAGGTCTCATCGAAACATTCTTGAGTTGGTCGCTGACCGTGGAATTGACCGGGCGCTGGCTCTGGCAGAAGCGGGTGGAGGATGCGAGCTCTCCCTAAAGGTGACGGGATTCAGTTGCTGTCACGTCCACGCGCAGAGCGTCTCCAGATAGGCTGCCGACCCATCGCGCAGCCAACCGTCCAGCTGTGCCACTTCCTTGAGCTGCTGCCCGCGTGTGCGCGGCACTTTCACAAAGCCACAGCTGTAGCCGGGCAGCGTCGTCATGTCGCCCCACAACTTCTCGAACTGCGTCACGGGGAAGACATCCTCCTGCCCCTTACCCCACCGTTTCTTCACGTCCTTGAGCGTGATATAGGTTGGCATGCGTGCGGCGAGCGAGCGCACGGCTGCTGCAGTCTTGCCGTCTTCGGCGAGATCGGCGCGACAGAGGCCAAACGCGGCAAGCAGCTGGTCCACATCCAGCCAGTAGGTCGCCGAATTATAATAGGTCAGATTGAACTCGATCTCCTCACGCGGCAGCGCCAGCCCCTCGACCAGGCGCAGCTGTCCATCCACACGCGCAAGCCCACCGCCGCGATCCTCGATGCGCCGCGTGATCACCTCGGTCGTCATCGCCTTGCCGGAGCGGATATGCTGGCCCAGCAGCAGCGGGTCGACATCAGCGCCCAGTGTGTCGATATTGTGCACCAGCAGATAGCGCAGGGTAGGACGCATGGCCATCAAGTTAGCCAGCACGCCGTTGCGCAACAGGTTCGGCACCTCGTACCAGTGGCCGACAGGATGCAGGCACTGGGCCGGCAGGTTATCGGTGTAGTCACTGCCCTCGCCAGCCTGCTGGGCCCAGTGGATGAGTGCAGCATGCAGGCTGGCGCGCACCTTCTGCGCCTGTTCATCGAGCAGTTGCTGTGGCATCTCCTCCCAGGCAAAGCGCAGGTCGCGTGCCATGGGAACGAGCCGCAAACCGACCGCCCGTCCCGGTGAGAGCAGCAGCGGCCCTGGATCGCTATTCCGCCCTGTTCGTGCCAGAAAGTCTGCAATCGGTTCGTGCGTCAGGTAGCTGGTCGTCAGGATATGCGGAATCGGGGTCCCCGTCAGCGTGCCGGCGCGGCGGCTCTTGGCCAAGTGCACCTCGATAAAATTGCGATGTCTGCCGCCGATGCGTGCAAAAGGATTGAGAGCCTTGACGACGCCGGCGCCCTTCGTCCACCGGCTACCGGCGCCGCCCGCCAGCGAAAGCACCGCAACGGAACCGGCCGCCAGCGCGTCCATGCCGAGCGATCGCAGTTCGTGCGCCTGCGCGTCCGTCCACTGCGTGGGGTCAACGACATCGCCTGGCGCCACATCTTGGATGACGGAGCGTACAGGGAGCCGATTTTGTGCCAGGCCGATGCGTCCGCTACGCAGGTCGGCACGAATCTGCTCGTGCTGCACGGGGTCAAAGCCATTGGCATCCAACAGTGCACTCAGCGTTTGCCGACGACCCTCCTGGCTCTCCCGCTGGGGCAGCAGGCGATCGAAGAGGGTCTGCACCATACCTGCCAGCGCCGGTTCGGTGCGTGCAGCTGCGCCAAAAGCGTCGAGTTCGGCGCGACGGAAGGCCGAGAGTGCCCGCTGTTCGGAGCGCAGCAGGCCTGGCAGCGTGAGCGTATAGTAGCCAGCCGGCATAAGTGCCTGCTGGTGCGTGAGCAACTCCGCCCACGTACCGCGTTCGTTGATAGCAAACTCATAGACAACCGGGTCCATGGCAAAGGGCACGGCGCTTTCCAGCTCACGTTTGGCTGAGCGCATCATCTCTTGGAGCCAACTCTGTGCCTCGGCCTTGCGTGCGGGCGCAAAGATGAACCCCATACCGCCGCCGGCCATGCCGCCCAGCATCCAGAAGCCCCAGAAATCCTTGCCAAACAGGGCACGCGCCCGCTCAATCAGTGTTTCCGTGTATAGATTACTTGCCCAGGGGATGATGGTCTGAATCGGCCCGCGGAAGTTGCGTTCAGTTGCAGCGCCAATCGCCTCGATGTCGCCTGCGCGCAGCAGTTTCGTGATCTGGTCGAAGAGATGCATCGCTTCCTGGCGTCCGGCCCACTCCGCCTCGGAGCGCAGCAGATATTTCTCGGTCACCATCTCCAGGACGGGTCCCACATCCTGTGCCATGCCACCGTGTACGAGCACCAAGCTGGCCTGCAACTGCGCGCGTGTGGCCGCCGTCACGTCGTTGCGGCTGAGGATCGTGTGGTTGGGCAGCAACCGGCCGCGCGAGATGCCGAACTCCGGGTCGTCGGCGCCGGCCTCCACGCCCTGAATAAGTTTCATCCCCGGCCAGACGCCGCCCGAATCCTGCCAGCCGCCGCCCGAACCGCCCAGCCACTCGCCGAGAATCGCGCGCGCAGCGACGACGCGCCGCTCCTCCTCGCTGAGTTGGCCCGTGAGCGACAGTGCCTGCCCGGTGGCGCGCATGCAGACGGCAATCAGCGACGCCAGCAGGTTCGTGGAGACAGCCAGCCGCGATCCTTTGGGGATGCCATTGACCTGGCTCACCAACTCGATGCCGTAGCCGGGTTGGATGAGCCGCGCCAGCAGGTCAGCCAGCGACTGGCCCGAGCCCTCAATCCCCGGCGGTACAATACCGGACGCAATCACGGCAGCTTTGAGCAGGCCGAGATAATCCTTGGCAAAGTCAAAAACCTCAGCCAGCGACGTAATCTCGGCGACTGCGCCCAAATCCACGCTGACCAGGCGCAGGATCGGCTGGTCAATGACGCGCAGGAAGCTTTCCACCGGCGGCTGCGGCTGGCCGTCCCCTTGCCCACGCACGGCCAGGTCAATGGAGATATTGAGCACGCGTGCGCCCTGTGGGTAGTCCATGCCCAGGAAGAAAATATCGCTCCAGCCGCTGTGGCTCAGGTCCATACGCACGGGCGTAGCTTCGTGGAGGATAGGGAAGAGGGGAGAGGATGCGAGGGGTGGGGCGCCTTCATCGGCCGATGAACTCGACTTGTCCCCTTGCCATCGAGTCATCTTGTCATTGCGCGCATACAACTCCTCGCGCATGCGCAGCGGCTGGTCTGCCGGGTGTCCCATGCGGAACATCCACTGATTGCCGCGTACGGAACGCACGCTGCGCCGTACCTGGTTGGCAAGTGTCTGGAAGCCGAGACGGCGATAGGCTTCGGACAGTGCGCTGGCCGTTGCGTCGCTGAGCGGCGCGGCCAGGAAGAGGTCGATGGCTTCTTCGAAGCGGCGTTTGAGCAAATTATCGTAGCCGTCGAAGGGCACCAGCCCGCCCGGAGCCAGCCCTGCTTTGGACGGGACATGGAAGCGATAGATAGCATAGAGAAAGAAAAGTGCGCGCACGCGTTCGTAGAGGTTGTCGCTCTGCTGGCGAAAGCGGTCGAGTGCGCTGCACTCGACCAGCAGTTCGTCGAGGGTTGCCGAACGGCAGTAGGCATCGAGCGAGCGATTTCGCACGTCCGGTTCCTGCGCGGCAATGATCTGGATCAGATGGCTCATAATTGTCGCTAGAAAAGTGATGGTCCCATGCGGGCAAGAATGCGTCAGGAGTATTGTAAGGCAAAACTGGTCTCTTTGTGAATCCGGGATTGGAATGAGAAAGAGGGATCAAGACCGCTGAATCTGTTACTTGCGCGTGGTTGTATGATAGACTGGGGACGTATTCATCTGGCCTCAATGCTCTACAATCAGAGGTAGCAATTATGACACCTACAGTCAAGCCTTCTCTAACAGCTCGTATTCGCTATGCTTCTGACGAAGCTTTCGCCAAGGGGACTGCCGTTCTAATCGGCTGGCTTGCGGTCATCACCCTGGCCATCGTCCTTCTCTCTGCCGTGTTTGTGTGGGTGCTGCGCCTGTCACCCGAACATCATCTGCTACAACTGATCTGGTTCAGTTTCATGCACACAATCGATGCGGGCACGGTGGCTGGCGACAGCGGCTCATGGCTCTATCTTTTCATCATGTTGTTGGTGACGATGGGCGGCATCTTCGTGCTGAGCACGCTGATCGGTATCCTTACCACCGGCATCGAAGCACGGTTAGAATCGCTGCGTAAGGGTCGATCGCGCGTGATCGAGAGCGGCCACACGATTATTCTGGGCTGGTCTGAACAGGTCTTTCCGATCATCAGCGAGCTCGTCATCGCCAATGCCAACCAGCGTCAAAGCTGCATCGTCTTGCTCTCGCCGGTCGACAAAGTAGAAATGGAGGATGCGATCAAGGAAAAGGTTGGGAACACCGGGCGCACGCGCATCGTCTGTCGGACAGGCAGCCCCATCGACATGAGCGATCTGCACATCGCTAACCCGCAGACATCGAAAGCAATTATCATCTTATCACCGCCAAGCGACCATCCTGACGCCGAGGTCATCAAGACACTGCTTGCGCTCACGAATGCACCGGATCGACGCACCGAGCCATACCACATCGTCGCCGCACTCCACGAGCAGCGCAACCTGAAAGTAGCGCAGATGATCGGAAAGGATGAAGTTGAATTTGTGCTGCTCGACGACTTGGTTGCGCGTATCGTGGCGCAGACCTGCCGCCAATCCGGTCTGTCCACCGTTTTCACCGAGCTGCTCGACTTTGGAGGCGACGAAATCTACTTACAGAAAGAGCTGTCGCTGACCGGTAAAAGCATGGAGGAGGCACTGTTCGCATACGAGACCTCGACGGTCATCGGTTTGCAGCCAGCGGGCGGCCAGGCGACCCTCAACCCACCGATGGAGACCATGATCGGTCCAGACGATCGTCTCATCTTCATTGCCACGGACGACGACACCATTCATCTGTCGAAGCGCAGCGATTTCGGCATCGACATGGAAGCCATCCAACCGCTGGTGCTTGAGGTGGGCAAGCCAGAGCGCATTCTGATTCTAGGGTGGAACTGGCGTGGGTCGACCATCATCCATCAGCTCGACCGATATGTACCGGCTGGCTCGCAGATCACGGTCGTTTCCGACGATGCGGCCACAGCCACCATCCTGGACGAGCAGTGTGCGAACATGCACCATCTGGAGATCACCACCCGCACCGGCGACATTACCGATCGGGTGCTGCTCGATGCGCTCAACGTCCCTTCCTACCAGTACGTCATCCTGCTCTGTTATTCGGATCGTCTCGATATCCAACAAGCAGATGCGCAGACGATGATTACGCTGCTTCATCTGCGCGATATTGCCAGCAGACAGGGGGAAGTTTTCTCCATCGTGAGCGAAATGCTGGACAGCCGCAACCGTGCGTTGGCCGAAATCACTCAGGCCGACGACTTCATCGTCAGCGACCGGCTGATCAGCTTGATGCTGGCGCAGATTGCCGAAA
>CAIRNL010000865.1 GCA_903879975.1 uncultured Chloroflexota bacterium
CAGGGGCAGATTATCAAAGACAAGAAAGGCAACCCCGTTGCCGACACCGGTCTGCGAGACACGGAAAATGTGCCGCTCAAAGAGGACATCGACGCCTATTTCCGCCGTGAGGTGCTGCCCCACGTGCCCGATGCCTGGATCGACCGGAGCAAGACAAAAATCGGCTACGAGATCCCCTTCAACCGTTATTTCTACCAGTATGCACCGCCGCGTGACCTGGAGGAGATCGACACTGAGTTGCAGACGCTGGGGCGGGAGATCATGGATCTATTGGCAGAGGTGGTGGCATGAAATACCAGAGGTATCCGGTTTACAAGGATAGTGGGGTTGAGTGCTTGGGAGAGGTTCCAGCACACTGGGAAGTCAAAAGACTAAAGCATCTTACGTCCAAAATCGGCAGTGGAAAGACGCCTCGTGGGGGCAGTGAGGTGTATGTCGATTGTGGGATTCTCTTCATCCGCAGCCAGAATGTCTACGACGATGGGCTTAGGTTGGATGATGCCACCTACATTACCAGTGAAACAGATAACGAGATGTCTGACACAAGAGTCCTTCCGGGAGATATTTTGTTGAATATCACCGGTGCCTCTCTCGGTCGCACTTGTATCGTTCCAGTCGATATCCCAACGGCAAATGTCAATCAACATGTCTGCATCATTCGAGTAGAGCATCCAGAAATGCGACACTTTGTGTCGCTGGGAATGAAATCTTTTTCGAGCAAGAGCCAAATAGATGTTTTTCAAAACGGAGCAGCAAGAGAAGGGTTAAACTATTCACAGATAGGAATGCTCTCTATTGCCATACCGCTTCCTGATGAGCAAGAGGCTATTGCCATCTTTCTCGACCGCGAGACCGCCAAAATCGACGCTCTCATCGCCAAACAGGAGCGGCTCATTGCGCTTCTACAGGAGAAGCGGCAGGCGCTGATCTCCCACGTGGTGACCAAGGGGCTGAATCCCGATGTTCCGATGAAGGATAGCGGGGTTGAGTGGATCGGGCAGATTCCAGCGCATTGGGATCGAGCGCCATTGAAACACCTTGTAAACCCTGAAATCACCGATGGCCCCCATGAAACGCCTGAGTTCTTTGATAGCGGTTATCCTTTTCTATCTGCTGAAGCTGTAAAAAACAACGCGCTGGATTTTGACAGAAAACGGGGATATATCGACTCCGCAACCTTTGAACGATATTCAAAAAAATGCCAGCCGCAACGCGGTGACATACTCATGGTGAAATCAGGTAATACAACCGGGGCATTGGCAATCGTAGAGACTGATGATGTGTTTGCAATTTGGTCTCCACTTGCATTGATTAGGACAAAACCAGAGATTAATCCACGGTTTGCCTTCTACTGTATGAGTTCTTTGTCTTTTCAGCAGGGCGTTTCCCTTTTTTCGAGTTATGGGACGCAGCCGAATATTGGAATGGGTGTGATAGAAAACCTACTAATGACAGTCCCGCCACTCGATGAGCAAGTCGCAATCGTTTCTTATCTGGATCATGAGCTGGCAAATATCAATATACTTATCTCCAAAGTAACGGAAGCTATTCAGAAACTTAGAGAACGCCGCACCGCGCTTATTTCTGCTGCTGTCACCGGTAAAATAGACGTGCGCAACCTGGTGAACTGAAAAACCCCTATGACAGACAAACATCTCGAAACCAAGTATGAAGCCGAAATGGTCGCCCACCTCGTCGAGGAAGGCTGGATGGAGGGCGATCCTGCCAAGTATGACCGCAAGTTGGCGCTCTACCCGGAAGACCTCATCGGTTGGCTCAAAGACACGCAGGCCGATGAGTGGAAAAAGCTTGCCTCTTTTCACAACGGCGACACCGAACAGTTGCTCCTACAGCGCGTGGCAACGCTCATGGACAAAGACGGCTCGCTGGCACTCTTGCGCCACGGCTTCAAACACGGCAATGCCCGCTTCCAATTGTGCCAGTTCAAACCAGGTCATCACTTCAACCCAGAGACCCTGGCCCGCTACGGCAAGGTGCGCTGTCGGGTGGTGCGCCAGGTTCACTACAGCCTGCACAATGAGAACAGCATCGATCTGGTGCTCTTTATCAACGGCATCCCTGTGGCAACGCTGGAACTGAAGACAGACTTCACGCAGTCAATCAATGACGCGATCAAGCAATACAAGAACGACCGACTTCCCAAAGACTCGGCAGCCCGCGCCGAAGAGCCCCTGTTGGCGTTCAAGCGCCGGGCGCTTGTACATTTCGCCGTCAGCACCGATGAAGTCTACATGACGACCAAGCTGGCAGGCGCCAGCACCTACTTCCTCCCCTTCAATCTGGGGTACAACCAGGGCGCGGGTAACCCGCCCAACCCACAAGGCTACCGCACCAGCTATCTCTGGGAGCGCATCCTCACACGGGAGGCCTGGCTCGACATCATCGGCCGCTTCGTACACCTGGAGCGCAAGACCGTCGAAGATGAGTTTGGACGCAAACGTATCAAGGAAACGATGATCTTTCCGCGCTTTCACCAGCGAGAGGTTGTCACCCAGTTGGTGGAAGCGGCGCGCGCCGAACATTCCGGCCACCGCTACCTCGTGCAGCACTCAGCCGGATCCGGGAAATCTAATTCTATTGCCTGGCTGGCCCATCAGTTGGCCAGCCTGCATGACGTCGCAGGCAAGAAGGTCTTTGATAGCATCATTATCATCACCGACCGGACGGTCTTGGACAAGCAACTGCAGGATACGGTCTACCAGATCGAGCACAAAGAGGGCGTTGTTGTCCGCATCACCGACCGTGAGGTGAAATCCAAGCAGCTGGTCAAGGCGCTGGTCGACCGCGCCCCGGTCATCATCGTGACGATTCAGACCTTCCCCTTTGTGCTGGAGGCGATCCAAGAGCAGGTCTCGCTCAAAGAGCGCACCTTTGCCGTCATCGCCGACGAGGCACACTCGTCACAGAGCGGCGGCACCGTGGCCAAGCTGAAGCAGGTCTTGACCGCCGAGCAGATTGAAGAAGGGGTGGAGGTGAGCACCGAAGATGTGATGGTGGCCTCGATGGAGGCGCGCAAACCGCCGGCCAATGTCAGCTTTTTTGCCTTCACCGCCACACCAAAAGCCAAGACGATTGAACTCTTCGGGCGGCCTGGCGCCGATGGCATCCCCGTACCCTTCCACGTCTACAGCATGCAGCAGGCCATTGAAGAAGGCTTTATTCTTGACGTCCTCAAGAATTATCTGCCCTACAAGCTGGCCTACCGGCTTGCTCACCGAGGAAAATCCTACGACGAAGAAGAAATCGAGCAGAGCGAGGGGCTGAAACAGCTGGCCCGCTGGGTGCGTCTGCACCCGCACAACATCCGCTCGAAGGTCGCGATTGTCGTCGAGCACTTTCGTGCCAATATCGCCTGGCAGTTGAACGGCCACGCCAAGGGAATGGTCGTCACTGGCTCGCGCAAAGAGGCAGTCCGCTACAAACTGGCGATGGAGGCGTACATCAAAGAGCAGGGGTATACGCAGGGTGTCTTGGTCGCGTTTTCTGGCGAGGTAATTGACGGCGAAAGTGGGCCGGATTCGTTCAGCGAAGCCAACATGAACGATCTCCATGGCCAGGATCTGCGCGAAGTCTTTGACAGACCTGAATACCAGATCCTAATCGTCGCCAACAAGTACCAGACCGGTTTTGATCAGCCCAAGTTGGTAGCCATGTATGTCGACAAGAAGCTCTCCGGCGTCTCTGCCGTGCAGACCCTTTCTCGACTCAACCGCACTGAGACCGGCAAGACCGACACCTATGTGCTGGACTTTGTAAATCATCCGGATGAGATAGCGGCAGCCTTTGCCCCCTACTACCGCACCGCTGAGCTTGCCACGGTTTCTGATCCCAATGTCATCCATGATCTACACAGCAAGTTGGATGCGGCCCACATCTACACCCGTTCGGAAGTCGAAGCGTTTGCCCGCGCCTATTTTGACCCCAAGGGCAAGCAAGAACAGCTACAGGCATTTGTGGCGCCGGCCGTAGACCGCTTCCGCGAGCGCTATGTGCAGGCCAAAGAAGACGGCGACCGTGCTGAACTGGATGTGCTGGAGATTTTCCGCAAGGATTTGAGTAGCTTTGTGCGGGCGTATGAGTTCCTATCACAGATTTTTCCCTACGATGACAGCGATCTGGAGAAACAGTACGCTTTCTGCAAACACCTCATTCCCTGGCTCAAAACTGGCAAGGATGGCAGGCAGCTGAATCTGTCCGCCGTCGAGCTTACCCACTATCGTCTGCAGGAACTGGGCAAGCGACGCCTACGCGTGAAAGATGCGGACGGCGAGTACAAACTGAAGCCGTTGACCGAAGTGGGCACGGCGATGCCACACGATCCAAACCTGGCTACGCTATCGGCTATCATCGAGCAACTGAACACGCTCTTCTCCGGCGAGTTGAGTGAAGTCGACCTGGTGACTTATGTGCGCCACATCACGGGCAAGATGTTGGAAAACGATGTCTTGGCCAAGCAGGCCGCCAACAACACCAAGGAACAATTCGCGTTGGGGGACTTTTCCGGTGTCTTTGAAGATACGGTGGTCGACGGCCTCGATAACTATCGCTCGATGGCCGAACAGGTGCTGACAAGCACGGCCACGCGCAAGGGCTTTGAGCGGCTCGTGCTTGATATGGTGTATCGTGGCTTCGAGCAGATGCGCCAGGAGCGGCGTGTAGCACAGTAGCGGGAAACAACCACCCCCATCCATCACGCGGCCGTCGCTGACGATGCACAGCTGATTCTCGGCGCGCAGGTCGATCACCAGGTCGGTCAACTGTTCGTCAACAAGTCGACAACATGCTTTTCGGCACTGGCCATTGCTGCCTGTGCCGTCCTTGCCGCAGCGAACGATACGCCCCACACAGACCAGACACCGGCTTCGCACCGCCGTGCCGCTGATCCAGCCCGCCCTGCGTGCTATACTGAGATCGAGACCGGCTGTGCCCCGATAGAGACACGCCGGTGTGCAGTAGAGAGGAAGCCGGTGTTGGATCTCTGGCTCCGACACAGCTTCCTCCCATGCCCAGGCTGAATGGGCGCAGGGACGGGAAGTGTCTCGAAGCTGTGCCCATAGAACCGTCGACAGGCCAACAGGCGTGCTTGTGTGTGCCCACACGCTGGCAGGAAGTTGGTGAGATGACCGTACGGGCGTTCTTGCGCTACCGGGCCACCCGCGCCGGGGTGGCCTGGCTGCTGCCTCTGCCTGTGATAGCTGTCCAGTGGATTTTTGGGGATCAGAGTAAGCCCTACGCCTGGTACCTTTTTTATCCACCGCTCTTCTTTGCGCCGCTGATTGGGGGGCTCTGGGGCGGTGTCGGCGCCACCTTCATTTCTGCCATGCTGGCCTGGTATTTGTTTCTGCCGCCGCAGGATTCCGTAGCAATCGAAGAATGGGGCAGCCGGCTGTCCATCTTTTGGTTTGTCGCCAGCGGCATCGTATTCAGCCTGCTGCTTGACGGCGTGCGCCGTCGCGACGCACGCTACCGTACCCTGTTTGCTGCAGCCGGCGACGGCATTGCGCGTGTGGACAGTATGGGACGCTACCGCGAAGTGAATGATCGCTACTGCCAGTTGCTCGGCCGCATGCGCAGCGAATTCGTGGGCGCTCATCTGAGCGACATGGTGGTGGACGTCACGCCGGAATATGTGACCACGATCAATGCCCAGATTGCGGCCACGGGGCGCGCCACCTTTGAATGCCGGCTGCGCCACAGGGATGGCAGCTTCCTGTCCGTCGAGATGACCGTGGCTGACGTCGGCCACAGCGAGCGCATCGCGATTGTGCGCGACATCGATGAGCACAAACGGGCTGAGCTGGCACTGGCGGCCAGCGAAGCGCGCCTGCAGGCAGTGATCGACAATACCAGCGACCGCATCTGGTCGGTCGATCGGGAGTACCGTCTCCTGGTTGCCAATGGCGTGCTGCAGGACGATATGAAGCAACTGGCCGGCTACGAGCTGCAGATTGGCGAGTCTGTGCTCGGCGGGCCGTATGTGTCCCAACTCCGGGACCGCTGGCAGCCGCTTTTCGACCGTGGGCTTGCCGGTGAGAGTTTCTCGGTGGAACGACCCTCTGCCCTTCGCGCCGGCGGTACCATCGAGATCTTTGTGAATCCCATTCGAGATGCGGGCGGCGGGGTGATCGGCGTCGCCGTGCGCACAGTCGACATCACCGACCGCATTCAGACGGAGCTGAAGACGCGCGAGGCGCTCCAACAGCTGCGCCTGGCCAAAGAGGCGGCCGGCATCGGCGTCTGGAACTGGAATTTCGCCGACGAGAGCCTGGAATGGGATGACCGTATCTACGCGTTCTACGGCGTGCCGGTTGACCAGCCTGGCCTGGTGTATGACATCTGACGTTCGCGTGTGCACCCGGAGGACATCGAGCAGATTGAATCGTCGCTGGCCGAGGCGCGGCGCACAGGCCAGGACTGGAGCGCCACGTTCCGTGTCCTCCTCCCGGATGGGTGCCTCCGCTACATCTACTCGGCTGCAGTGGTCGAGCGCAATCGCCAGGGCGAGCCGGTGCGCATGATCGGTATCAACAGCGACGTCACCGACCAGAAGCTGTACGAACAGTACATGCAAGATGCCAACGCGCTGCTGGCGCGCGCCAATGCGGCCAAGGACGCGTTCATGGCCGCCGTCAGCCACGAGCTGCGCACTCCGCTGACCGGCATCCTCGGCATGGCGGATGCGCTGGAGCAGCAGATGCGGGGGCCGCTCACCGAACACCAGGCGCACTACGTAGGATTGATCCACGCCAACGGGCAGCGCCTGCTGGCGCTGGTCAACAGCATTCTGTTCTACACGAGCCTCACGGCCGGCAGAGTGCCGGTGCAACACGAATCGTGCCGGTTGGCGGAGCTGTGCGCCATCAGCGTGCGTGCGCTCAAAGACAAGGCAGCGGAGAAGGAGCAGACGATCGCGGTCGACGTTGACCCCGCAGACCTGACGATCGTCAGCGATGCAGACCTGATCACCCGCATCCTGATCCTCCTGCTCGACAATGCCGTCAAATTCACGGGCCGGCAGGGCGTGCTCGGCGTCCATGTGGGCCGCGCGCCTGCCAGTGAGGCCGTTCGTCTCGTGGTCTGGGATCACGGTGTGGGCATCGAGGCAGAAAAGCTCCCGTACCTCTTCGACTCCTTCACGCAAATAGACCAGCGCCTGGCGCGGCGCTATGAGGGTGTCGGG
>CAIRNL010000866.1 GCA_903879975.1 uncultured Chloroflexota bacterium
CGGGATGTCGGAAACCGGCATGAATCTCTCCAATCCGCTGCACGGCGAACGGCGTGTCGGCTCCGTAGGGCTGCCGTTGCCCGGCGTCGAGGTGCGTATTGTCGATGCAGAGACGGAGCAGCCTGTCCCCGTCGACACCGTCGGCGAGGTGCAGGTGCGCGGCGCCAATGTGTTCAAGGGCTACTGGCGCCAACCTGAAAAAACCGTGGCCGCATTTACACCGGATGGCTGGCTGCGCACGGGCGATCTGGGCTTGCGCACGGCGGACGGCTACTTCACGCTCAAGGGTCGCTCCAAGGATCTTATCATCAGCGGTGGCTATAATGTCTACCCGCCCGAGGTCGAGCTGGTGCTGGCAGAGCATCCTGCGGTTGCCGCCGCCGCCGTCATCGGCTGCCCCGACCCCGAATGGGGCGAACGCGTCGTCGCCGTGATCGTGCTGCACGAGCGCACAGCCACAACGCCGGCGGACATCATCGCCTTCTGCCGCGCACGCCTGGCCGGCTATAAAACCCCGCGCCAGGTGCACATCGTCGACGCGCTGCCGCGCAATGCCATGGGCAAGATCCAAAAGGCACAACTGCGCACCGAATTCTGCAGCTGACAATCGCCCGACCGCCAGACGGCACAACAAGCTTGGAATAGAGACTGATGAGCAAATCTGCTCAATACAAGCACACCGAAGAACGTGTGCACAGCCATGACGAGCGTATGCTGCGATGGTTGAACTACATTCCGCAGCGGCGTATCGGCGTTTTCGACCATCTGCGCCCCCAGCGCTGGAATTGGTACCTCGTACGGCGCCCAATGGAGCGCAGCCTGGAACGGCAGACGCCTGAGCCGCTTACCATTCGCCAGACGCACAACCTGCGCCTTTTTTGGCTCGACGGCATCTTTGCTGCAGCCAGCGAGTCCTTTTATCTGGCCTTTATCCCAATTTTCGCGCTGGCTTACGGTGCGACCAACCAGCAGGTGGGCTGGATCACCGCAGTCGGCAACCTGGCCGGTGCCATGGCGCTCTTCCCTGGCGCACGCCTCATGGAAAAGACCGGCAAGCGCAAAGCCATTGTCGTCTGGACGGGAGGCGGCATCGCCCGGCTGATGTTGCTCTTGCTGGCGCTGGTGCCGCTCTTTCAGCTGCCGCCTGCACTGGCGATTCTGGTGATTACGCTGCTCAACGGCGTGCGAGCCTTCATGGCCAACTTCAGCAATCCGGCCTGGACCGTCATGGTGGCAGAGATCGTGCCGGATTTCATGCGCGGGCGCTATTTCAGCACGCGCAACTTGACAATGGGCATCGCCACCCTCACTTTTTCCGCCGCAGCCGGTTGGATCATCCGTACCGGTAACCAATGGCAATCGGATCCCTATCTCGGCTTTCAACTGAGCTTTCTGTTGGCCTTTCTCTTCGGCATGGTGAGCACTTGGCAATTTGCCCATTTGCGCGAACCGCGTACCCGCGGTCTCACCGATCTCGCACACCAGTCGGGGAGCCTGCGCGATGCGATCCGGAGCAGCCCCGGCTATCTCGGCTTCGTAATTAGCGGATTTATCTGGAATTTTGCCCTGCAAATAGCGGCACCCTTTTTCAACGTCTACTTGGTTTCACACCTGGGCGCCAACGCAGGGACGGTCGGGCTGATGGCGAGTATCTCCAGCCTGGCGGCACTCGCCGGACAGTTGATTTTCGGCAAGGTGCTGGATCGGCATGGGGCAGGGTGGCTGCAGCTGATGGCCGGCTTGCCAATCGTCTTCTTGCCGGTGATGTGGGTCTTCTATACAGCACCATGGCAGGTGGGCCTCAATAACCTGGTCGGAGGCTTCATGTGGGCTGGCTTCAATCTGGCTAATTTCAACCTGTTGCTCCAGGTGACGCCGAATACCGGTCGCGCGCGCGCAGTGGCGCTTTATCAGACGGGCGTCTTTGCCAGCGCATTTTTGGGGCCGCTGGTAGGTGGCTACCTGGCCGACAATTTCAGCTTCCACTTGATCTTCATTTTGTCGGGCGTCGGGCGCTTCCTGGCGTTGGCCTTCTTTTTCTTGTTTGCGTTGCTGCCCATGCGCCGTGCAGCCCAGCCGCACGAGGCATCCGCCGCCTGAGAAGACAAGGCGCCGGGACAAATCATGCGCCCGGTGGCGGGTGAGACGACAGGGATCAGATCTAGAAACCAGAATTTTCGCGCACCCCCGCTGCCGCAAGCGCGAACTTGCCAAATCCCAGCTTCTATCGACCTTGACTGTGCATGCCCGCGCAATTTGGCCGGTGGGGTGCCTGACGACAGCCCGCAGCCCGCATTCTGTCTGAATCAGGGGGATCAGCTGATCGGGGAAACCCACCAGGATCGCCAGATCGCCGGCAATCCTGGTGCGACACAGCGCCGATATTACCAGCGGCGGTCTCGGTC
>CAIRNL010000867.1 GCA_903879975.1 uncultured Chloroflexota bacterium
ATGGCTTTGAGCATACCGATCTGGGCAACTTTCTGCAGCGTCTGAATCTGAAAAAAGCCGCCCACCACGAGCACACCGATGAAAAAGGTGAAGAATTGCTGTGTGCTCAGCGTGCTCTGCTGCGCCGCGTAGCCCGGGATCGCTTCCCACGCTGTCTGGCGGTCGACCACCTGCACCTTGTCAACTTCCTGCTCAATCCGGTCGGACATGGCCTGCCAGTCAACAGGGTCTGCTAGTTTGACCACGGCGATATTCGAGACCAACTCGCCGGCGGGCTGGCCCTCAGCGGCTTGTGGGCGGATTTTGTCCCAGGTGAGCAGCGGGGCGAACACGGCCGGTTGGAAGAAGTACTGGCGCCGGTCAGTCAGACCGATGACCGTTAGATCGTAGAACTCCTCGTCTGTGCCCTGTGTCACCTTGAGCCGAATCGTGTCGCCCACTCCGACGCCGATGCGGGCGATCACACCCTCATCGACAATCACGTTATTGGAGCGCGAACGCTCCAGCTGCTGCCCCTCAAAGACAGCGGGTTCGCCCGGCAGGCCCGGCTCGATACCGATCAATGAGACGTCAAACTCGCCGTCGCCATTGGCCGGCACGAGTTTGGCCGACGCGAAGCCTACCTGCCCCACCTCCGTCACCCCGTCGACGCGGCGCAACTCGGCAATACGAGAGCGGCCGATACGGCTTGCCGTAGTCGAGAGTTGAACGCCTTCCTGGAAGACCAGCAACTCGCCGTTCAGTTTCTCGATATATTCACGATTGGCGGAGGCCAAGCCCTCTGATAGGGCGGCGATGAAGAGCACGAGCACCGTGATCAGCGCCACCACTGCCGCTATCAGCAGGAAGCGGCCCTTGTTGCGCCAGACTTCCTTGAGGGCCAGATAGAAAGACATGGCTTACTTGACTCCGAAATCAACGACAGCAGTCATATTCCAGAGCAGGCGACTATCCTGGCGATCGGGCACAACCACAACCGTGTAGACCGTGTCCCCGCGGTTGTCCTGGCCGATGGGTCGGATGCGGCTCACCGTGCCACCCAACGCCAGGTCAGGCAGTGCATCGAAGGTGAGATCGACCTTGGCACCTTCCGTCACACCCACCACATCCAGTTCGGTGAGATCGGAGGTCTCGATCTCCCAGCTCGTCACGTCAGCCAGCTGTGCAACCGGGGCGCCGGGCGAAACCTGCTCACCAACGGCAACGTTGAGGGTCGCCACGACACCTGCGAAAGGCGCGCGCAGTTCGGTATTACGCAGAGCAATCAGCGCCTGCTGCAGGGCAGCGGTGGCTGCAGCCACATCGGCCTCGGCTGCAGCGATGTCTTCGCGGCGTGCGCCTGCGAGCAGTTCATCCAGCTGTGCCTTGGCCTGGTTGACGGCAGCTTCGGCCACTGCCATATCGGAGGGCATACCATTCTGGACTGTCTCGAGCTGGACTTGGGCCTGGCGCACGGACGCGCTGGCGCTGGCAATATCGGCTGTCGTTGCGCCGTTCATCACGTCGTCGTAGCGCGCCTGAGCCGCTTCATAGGCGATGGTGGCCTGCTGCATAGCCAGCGACTCGGGGCGCATGCCGGCATCACTCAGGTCGCGGATGCGGTTATAGGCCGAGCGTGCCTGGTCCAACTGCGCCTTTGCCGACTCCAGATTGGCACGCGCTGCGATGATCGTCTCCTCGGAGGGTCCCTGGACCACTCGGTTGTATTCGGCCTGGGCCTTGGAAACTGCCGCCTGCGCCGACGCCACATTACCCGGCGCGGCAGCGTTGACCAGCTTCTCGTAGTTGGCCTGGGCAGCCTCGACAGCCGCCTGGGCGACGGCAATATTTTCGGCACGAGCGCCAGCCTTGATTCGATCGAGGTTGGCCTGGGCGCGGGCAAAGTTAGCCTGGGCCTGCGCCACGGCCACGCGCTGTTGTGCGTCGTCGAGTTTGACCAGCAGATCTCCTGCTGCGACGCGATCGCCTTCCTCGACCATGACTTCCTGCACCAAAGCGCTGGCAGCCATGGCCAGGTCAGAACGCAACACGGGCACAACCTTAGCGTCCGCGAGCACGCGCGGCATCATCTCTTGCGCGGGTGCGACCTCAGCCTCGGTCTTGGCATCCTCCTGTTGCGCCGGCGCAGCGATGACACCGGTCAACTCAGCCGGCAGATAGCCCAGGGCGTAGGCAGCATAGCCGCCACCAGCCAATACAACCACAAATAACAGCACCATCATCAGGCGTTTCATCGTTCAGTCCTTTTCGTTATCTCGTCTCTGCACCCTGTCACCGCAAAGGTAACAGGGCATCGTTGATTCCCAAGACCTATTCACAGGTGGATGTTCTGCTCCGCGTCTCGATCGCATCAACCTGCCGACACCAGGTCGGTCGGGAGGTGTCCCGTATCGCGCCCTGCAGTGCGCGGTTCCAGCGGCGGGTCTGGGCTGACAAAAAGCCGGCGCCAAATAAAGGATACCACCCAGACCATGAGCAGGCTGGTGAAAATGGCCGGCCCCCACGGGCGTGCGGCGGCCAGCAGCACCCCACCCAGAGCAGGCGCAATCACGCGTGTTAGGCTCTCCAGGGAGGCAGAAATCCCTAGGGTGCCACCGATCTCTTCTGGATAGACGGCCTTGCTCAGCGCGCTATTGATCACCGTGTTGAGAACGCCACCGCCAAAGGCCAACGGCGCCATGACGATCAGCAACGTCCACACATTGGGTACGAACCCCCATAAGAGCAGCGAGACCGCCATAAGAACCGCTGAAACCAGCATCAACTGTTTGTCAGAATAGCGCTTGGCAAGCCGTCCGATTGCAAAGCCCTGGACAATGACCGCCAAGACACCCACATAGCCCAGCACCAACCCTGTCCCCTCGACGCTGAGATTGAGCGGAGCTCCGGCAGCATAGAGGGCAAAGATCGACTGAAACATCGAAAATGCCATTCCGAAGAAAAAGCGGACGTGAAAGAGCGGGCCGACACGCGGGCGCTGCAAGGCCTGCCAGAGTGAAACAAGGCTAAAAGCCGGCCGCGGACGGCGGGTTATCTCGGCGCGTTGCTCCGGCGTCACAGACTCGGGCAGGAAGAGGTAGACAGCTACCAGGTTGATGGTTGAGATTATCATCGCGACGAATGCTGGCACGGCATAGCCAAAGCGATCGCCGAGGATGCCCCCCACCACTGGCCCGATGATGAAGCCGAGGCCAAAGGCAGCACCGATCAAACCGAACGCTTTGGAACGATCCTGTGGCGGTGTGACGTCGGAGATGTATGCCTGGGCGACACTGATATTACCGCCGGTCAGCCCATCTAGGATACGACTGATAAAGAGCAGTGTAATCACCAGCAGATTTATGGCAGCTAGATTCGCGCCAAACAAGGCCATCCCGACGGATCTGCCGATCACTTCGGCCAGACCGAGGAGCAGGAAGCCCAGTGCCGTGCCTGCAATGCTGACCAAGAGCACCGGCCGGCGACCGTACTGGTCGGAAAGACGCCCCAGGATCGGCGCTCCGATGAGTTGTGCGGCCGCGTAGGAGGCCGTCAGCATCCCGATGGTGATTTCACTAGCGCCGTATTCTTCCGCATAGTACGGCAAGAGTGGCAAGATGAGGCTGAATCCCAAGAGATCGACAAAGACAATCAAAAATATGGTCAGAAGGCGATTCTGACTTGCTGCATTCCGCATCGTTGAACCCCAGAAGATGACCGGCTATAAAAACTGATAAAAAAATAGGATTACGCTGAAGAGCGCTGTCCGTTTAGCCTTGATTGACGGGCGTGGCGTGGGCACTGAGCGGCCATGGTACCGGTACGGTCGGCGCGCAAAGGGCGTCACGCAACAGCAGCCCATCGAGCATCATGGAAATGACTTCTTCGGCCATGGCTGCGCGCGGTGGGGCTCCGGCTCGTGTCTCGCCATAGCTTAGCCCGTCCATGAGCCACAGGAAACAACCGGCGAGCAAATCCGGGTGCATGGCGCGAATCTCACCGCGCGCTTCGGCGGCAACAAAGGCATCCCGTAGCGGTCGAAACATAGCGCCATGGGCTTTCTGCGCCAACTGCTCCTTGTGTTCTTGGCTCAGCGCTGCAATGTCAGCGTGCATCATGCCCATGAACTTCATGGGCCGCTGCGATGCAAACCACTCCGCCACCCTGCGTAACTGAGCACGCAAATCATTCTCAGCACCCGCCAGTGCGCCCGCGACGCCTTGGTGGTGGCGATCAAACATGCGTTGAGCCATGGACAGAAAGAGTTGTTCCTTGCCACCCGGGAAATGGTAGTAGAGTGAAGCCTGTTTCATGCCGAGTTCGTCGGCAATATCGCGCAACGTGATCGCGCTGTAGCCTCGGTCCATAAAGAGCCGTTCAGCGACATCCAGCACACGTTGCGTTGAATCTCGTACTTCCTGTTCCATCATCATTTCCAAAGCAATCTATCTATCCATCGCCTACCTATCAATCGGTAGGCCGTGCTGGCTTGCAGTGTATTTCACTTCTACCTACTCTGCGGTAGGTAAACATACAATCCACAAAAGCAAAGCAAAACATGGACAAAAGGATGTGGGCGCCAGATACAGATTGCGATCTGCGCCATCATCGGTTTGACCGATCGAACCTACCGGCAGTATACTGGTCTTTCGTGAGTAGAGTTTCCACATCCGTTTGATCGACGACATCAACATTGTCGAACGGGATTCATTCAACCAAGTTGTGTCCTCGCCTTTCAGGGCACGCTGCCGCAACCAAGATCTGGCGAACCAAGAAGCTGGACGCGGCTGAGGGAAGGAGCAAGGTATGTATGCAGTCATTCGCACAGGTGGCAAGCAATATCGCGTCGCCGCCGGCGATATCGTTGAGGTTGAAAAGCTCGACGGCGCAGTGGGTGATTCCATCACCCTGAATGATGTGTTGTTAGTTGCGGCCGGCGACACAGTGCAGGTTGGCACGCCTCGGGTACAGGGGGCGAGTGTGACCGCCAAGATCACCGGCCAGTACCGAGGCAACAAGATCATGGTCTTCAAGTACCGGCCGAAGAAACGCATTCGTGTACGCAAGGGCCATCGCCAGTACCTCACCCGCCTACAGATTCAGTCGGTCAACGTCTGAGCACGCGTGCACAACGTCTAGAAGGAGTCAGTTACCATGGCACACAAAAAAGGTGGCGGTTCCAGCCGCAACGGTCGTGATTCAAATTCACAGCGTCTGGGTGTCAAGCGCTTCGGCGGCGAATACGTGACTGCCGGCAACATCATCTTGCGTCAGCGCGGCACGCGCATTTATCCAGGCACGAATGTCGGCATCGGCAGAGATGACACCCTGTTTGCCACCACAAACGGGTTTGTGACCTTCGAGTGGGCAAGCAAGGGACGCAAACAGGTCAGTGTCCATCCGGAGAAGGTGAATTGATATGAAGGCAGACATCCATCCCAAGTACTACCCGAATGCGCGCATCATCTGCTCGTGCGGTGCAACATGGACAACTGGCAGCACTGTGCCAGAAATTCGCACGGATGTGTGCAGCACCTGCCACCCCTTCTACACCGGTGAGCAGCGCATCGTGGATACGGCGGGTCAGGTCGAGCGCTTCATGAAACGTCTTGAACGGCGCCAGACAGAGTCAGCCCGCCGTGAACTGGAAGCGCAGGTGCGCAAAGAAGCCGAAGAGGCAGCGCGGAAGGCGCGTGCCCGTGGCGGTGACGCTGAGGCTGCTGCAGCCGAGGTCTACGCCAAGTACGAGATGCCTGCGCAGCGCTGAGCGGTGCGGTTTGATGCAAAGGAAGAAGAGGGCAGAGAGCGTTTGATCTCTGCCCTCTTCTTTTGAGCGTCGGTGCCGACTGGCCGTATCAAGCACAGAGAGCGGGAATTCAGCGACGGTCGCATCTCCTGTCCAGCGCACAGCACACAGAGGACGAGCACTCCATGCATCAGCAACCTTCCGGCGGTTGGCTGGAACTGATCTGCGGCTCCATGTTCAGCGGCAAGACTGAGGAACTGCTGCGGCGTATTCGCCGCGCAGAAATCGCTCGCCGCAAAGTTCAGATCTTCAAACCAGCGATCGACAACCGCTACGGTCTGGTGCGCGTGGCCTCCCACAACGGCGTAGCGCGTGAAGATGCGGTCGTTGTGGCCCGTGCACAGGATATCCTCGACCGGTTAGAGGACGATACCGAAGTGGTGGCCATCGACGAGATCCAGTTCTTCGACATTGCCGTCAGCCACGTCTGCACGGTCTTGGCAGGGCGTGGGCTGCGTGTCATCGGGGCCGGACTCGACCAAGATTTTCGCGGCGAACCTTTTGGCCCGATGCCCACCCTGATGGCGTTGGCCGAATATGTGGACAAACTGCAGGCGATCTGTGTCGTCTGTGGTGCAGCAGCGAGCCGCACCCAACGGCTCATCGACGGCCGGCCTGCGCGTTACGACGATCCCGTCATCCTTGTCGGCGGCAGTGAGAGCTATGAGGCGCGCTGTCGATGCTGCCATGAAGTGCCAGGAGCGCCGCGCTAAGTCACAGGATTGAGAAAGCAGGATTTTCGGGCAGCGTCGCCGCCGCGAGGGCGAACTGGCAAACTCGTGGTTTCTATCGACCTTTCCTTTTGCTGGAATCTTGTCATGGCGCTGCCGATTGTCTACAATCCCGACCACGTTGCGCCGCTGCCGCCTGGCCATCGTTTTCCCATGGGCAAATTCGAGAAGGTCTATGAGTGGCTCGTGCGAGATGGTGTGGCCACGCTCGACCAATTTCATTGTGCGTCGCCTGCGTCCTTTGCGGAAGTCACCCTGGCACACGACCCGGCCTATGTGCGCGCCTATACGGAGGGAGAGCTTGATGAGCGGTCCATGCGGCGCATTGGTTTTCCATGGAGCGAGGCGCTGGTACGGCGCACCTTCACGGCGCTGGGCAGCACCCTGTTGGCAGCAGAACTGGCGCTGGAGCACGGGTTGGCGTGCAGCACAGCTGGCGGGACGCACCATGCGTTCCACGCTGCCGGCTCTGGCTATTGCATCTTCAACGACCTAGCGGTCGCGGCGCGCTGGCTGCAGCGCAGAGGGCTGGCACAGCGCGCCCTCATCGTCGATCTGGACGTGCACCAAGGCGACGGCACAGCGAGCATCCTGCGCGACGATGCCGAGCTGGTCACTTTCTCCATGCACTGCGACGCCAATTTCCCGTTTCGCAAGGAAGTGAGCGACGTGGACGTTGCATTGCCCGTCGGCACGGAGGATACGACCTATCTGGCGGCGCTGGCGGCCCACCTGCCTGACCTGCTGGCACAGGTAAGGCCTGACATCGTGCTCTACGATGCCGGGGTCGACCCGCATCGCGACGATGCGTTGGGCAAGCTGGCGCTCAGCGACGACGGCCTCCTGCGTCGTGACCGCTACGTGTTGGAGACGTGCATGCGCCGCAGCATCCCTGTCGCCACCGTGATCGGCGGCGGTTACAGCAGGGACATCGACCTGTTAGGGCGGCGCCACACCCTCATCCACCGTGCGGCCAGCGAAGTCTGGCGACAGCAGGCATAGAGCGGCCCCTCACAGACCCTTTCCCCCTGGCCGACCCGCCTACAGGGGCGGCATGAAGCGCCCATCGGCTGCAGCCCAGCCGCCATCGACGAAAAAGAGCGTGCCGGTGACATAGGAACTGGCGTCGGAAGCCAGAAAGACCACTGCGCCAGCCATTTCGTCGGCGCGCGCCCAGCGCTTCAAGATACTCTTATCGGCGTAGGCCTGGTACCACTGCGGATTCTGCTTGATGGGTGCAGTCAGCGGGGTGTCGACCACACCCGGGGCGACGGCATTGG